>JBNKRV010000105.1:0-6619 GCA_050296935.1 Marinilabiliaceae bacterium
GCAAGAGCAAAAGCTAAAATTGGAATGATGAACTTAACTTATAATATTAACAGATGCGTACAGTTAAAAATCAAGGTTTCAATGGGATAGATTTATCCTTACACCAATAAGTGTAAGTGCTAAATAGCTTATAGACAATTCATTACAAAATAGGAGCAATTTTACGATTTTTTGCAATTGAAAAAATCCGCTAATTTAGAAAGTTAAAAACAGGTTTTTAGACGTCCCCTTCTTTTAATCTCGTATCTGAACATTTATAAATACGGCCTTTGTATTTATCAATCATACCATAATTATGAGTAGCCATAATCACGGTTTTGCCTCCTTCGGATATTTTATGAAGCAAAATCATCAAATCATTAGTGGTATCAGGGTCAAGATTTCCGGTAGGTTCATCTGCCAGTATTAAATCAGGTTCATTTAATAAAGATCTGGCAATACCAATACGTTGCTGCTCACCACCCGATAACATATGAGGCATTTTATACCCCTTGTGAACCATATCAACCTGTGATAATACGTCTCTTATCCTTTTATCCATATCCTTTTTGTTTTTCCAGCCCGTAGCTTTTAAAACAAAGTTTAGGTTTTCATAAACAGAACGATCGCTTAAAAGTTGAAAATCCTGAAATATGATACCCATTTTTCTTCTTAGAAAAGGAATATGCTTTGATTTGATTTTATTTAAGTCATAACCCACAGCAAATACGGTTCCCTCAATTACAGGAATTTCAGCATAAATGGTTTTAAGTAAGCTGGATTTACCACTACCCACTTTTCCGATGAGGTATATAAATTCCCCCTTTTTCACTTCCAGATTCACATCTTTAAGAACAATGTTATCACGATGACGAATAACTGCGTTATTAAATTCAATGATGTTATTATGTTCGTTCTCTATGGATATTGGGTTTTTATTGCTCATCTTAATAATAAATATTTGATGTAGTAGTTATTAATTTGATTGCTTTGTTCACCAACCTTTTCAAAGGCTGAATTCATTTTCTCAATATTGAAAATGCTGAATGAAGCAGGATTAAGAAAATATTTTGTGAAAATAAAAAAATAAATTGTGAATTTATGACGTTTCTTCATTAGGTTATCTAATTTATATAATGCCGGTGCATAAAGTCGGGTGTTTGGAGTATAAAGTTTCAATACAAGGTGTGTGAAAAACTTAAACCGCAGTATACTAGCGTATATTAGGATCAGGATTTTGGGCAACAACGCAGTAGCTGGACTTTATAGACAAACACTATATCGTATGAGGTGTATAAATTGTATCAGACAAAATATTTAAGGAAGTCTAATTTTTATATCTTTAGGCCCTTAAATAATAAGTATAAGCAGAATCTCAGTGAATACTGCTTATTTTTAAATGTCTTTGTGAATGATTGACTTGAATTTAAAATAAGGTTTTAAAATGAGTCAGTATATCAAAGACTTAATCAAATATTTTGAATTGTTTCAGTAGTAGAAAAAGCTTTATTGAATGATAAATACAAAATACCTTTCCATAACTATTGTAGCTTTATTGTTAAGCATATCAGTAATTTCACAACAGTCATTAGGTCATCGTCAACCCGAACGAAACTTCGAAAAAGCAATGGAGTTGTTTCGCTTAAACAAATATGGGTCGGCACGAGATCAATTTGATAAAATCATCAGGAATTCCATTCCGGGAGAATCAAATCAATATGCAGAAGCCTGTTATTATCAGGCATTATGTGCCAAGAATCTTGAGAATGGTGATGCCGAATATTTGTTTGAGAAGTTTATTATAGATTTTCCTGAAAGTAATAAACGATCATATGCCTACTATCATGTAGGAGATATTAAACTTACCAATAGAAAGTACAAACATGCTATCCGGCAATTTGAAGAGGTGAATGAAAATATGTTGGATAGAGAAACAAGGCAAGCCTATAATTTTAAAAAGGGGTATTGTCATTTTATGGAAGAGGAGTACGATGTGGCCAATCGTTATTTTTACGATTTAAAAGATGTGGATAGTAAATACTATGATGCAGCCAATTATTACTATGCTCATATTCAGTACCAAAAAGAAAATTATCAAACAGCTCTGGAAGGTTTCGAACGCTTGGCAGATGTAGCTGCCTTTAAGAAAATAGTGCCTTTTTATATCTCACAAATTCATTACTTAAAGGGCGATTACGATGCAGCTATAGATTATGCCATGCCACTATTAGATGAAGGATCCGAAAAACGCAGGGCTGACATGGCACGAATCGTTGGAGAATCATATTTTGCTAAGAAGGATTATAATCAATCCGCTCAATATTTGGAAACCACCATTGATTTATCAGAAACACCGAAAAGGGAAGATTATTATCATTTAGGATTTGCCTATTATTATCAGAAAAAATATGATAAAGCTGCCGATTATTTAAGCATGGTTACATCAGCTAACGATAAAATGGCACAAAACGCCTACTACCACCTGGCCGATTGTCATTTAAAGTTGAATGATAAAAAACGTGCCAGAGTGGCCTTTGAGGCGGCATCTCAAAACGATTTTGATAAGGATATACAAGAGGATGCTTTATTTAATACCATCAAATTAAATTACGAATTAAATTATTCACCCTTTAATGAAATCATTAATTCTTTTTTAAGTTTTATTGATAAATTTCCGGAGAGCGATAAGATTGATCTGGCATATGATTATCTGGGTAAGGTATTTCTAACCACAAAAAACTATAAGCAGGCTTTGGATGCATTGGAGAGTATAAAAATAAAAAATGCCAGAGTTTATCAGGCTTTACAACGTGTGGCTTATTATCATGCTATTGAATTGTTTACTAATTTAAGATTCTATGAATCGGTTAAATTTTTCGATTATAGTTTAAAATACGGGAAGTACAATAATGAATTAAAAGTGAAATCTTACTACTGGAAAGGAGAAGCTAAATATCGCTTAAATAACTATCCGGGAGCAGTTGAAGATTACAATACTTTTATTCTTACTCCAGGAAGTTTTAGTACAGATTATTTTGCCATGGCGCATTATAATATTGGTTACGCAGAATTTAAAGGGAAAAATTATGAGTCTGCTAAATCATGGTGGCGAAAGTATATTCAAATTGAAAAGGATAAGAATACTTCTACAATGGGAGATGCATTTAACCGAATTGGAGACTGTTATTTTGTTCAGCGGGAATTTCAGCAAGCTATTAATTACTACGAGAAAGGAAGTCAGATAAGCTCTGCTTCTCCTGATTATTCCATGTATCAAAAGGCTATATCCTTAGGGATATTAAAACAGCATCAGGAAAAAATTGGAGAACTCAATAGTTTGATTCATAAATATCCTAAATCCAATTATGTGGATGATGCTTTGTATGAAATGGGGAAATCATATGTTGCCGTAAACGATCTCGAAAATGCCATTAGAAAGTACAAAACCATTAAAGAAAAGTACCCAACCAGTAGTTTCTCGAAAAAGGCGATGCTACAATTAGGTTTGGTGTATTATAACTCAAATGATTATGATAATTCAATGGCTTTTTATAAAAGGGTAGTCAATGAATTTCCTGGATCGCAGGAATCCATTGAATCGCTTTTGGGAATTCGTAATATATATATGGATCGCAACGATCTGGATGGGTATATGAGGTATACCAATTCACTTGGTAGTTTTGCTCAGGTGGATATTCGGGAACAGGATTCGCTAAGTTATGTGACTGCTGAACGATATTATATGGATAGTAAATGTGATGCAGCTATCAAAAGCTTTCAGAGTTATTTAAATCGCTATCCAGAGGGTATGTTTGTTTTAAATGCTAATTATTATATGGCAGATTGCTTGTATAAAAACGGAGATAAATATGATGCCTTGAGAGCATATAACAAGGTGACAACAAGAGCTAAGAATATTTTTACTGAAGATGCTTTACTTCGTTCAGGAGAAATCAATTATGGAATGCAGAAATATTCAGAAGCATTGAGTGCTTTTGAAAATCTGGAAAGTGTAGCCGAAATAGAGGAGAACAGACTAGAAGCTAAGATTGGTAAAATGCGTTGTAATTACCAGTTGAAAAATGCCGATCAAACCATTGTATCCGCATCAAATGTGATGAATGCACCTAAAGTAGCTGGTGAGATTGTTCGTGAAGCCAGATATTATAAGGCAGGTGCTTATATGATAAAAGGTGAAAAAGATCAGGCCATGGAAGAGTATAAAATACTGGCTCAGAATACACAAAGTGCTGAAGGGGCAGAGGCTAAGTATTATATCATTCAGTCGTACTATGATTTAGGCAATAAGGAAAAAGCCGAGTCTGAGGTCTTTGATTTTGCGAATAAAGGAACCTCTCATCAATATTGGCTGGCCAGAAGTTTCATTGTATTGGCTGATATTTATGAATCCAATAATGAATATTTTCAAGCCAAACAGTATTTACAAAGTATTGTGGAAAACTATCAGGGTGATGATGATATAAAAGGGATGGTTCAACAGAGATTAGCTGCACTGGAAAAGAAAATGGCAGTTTCTACTAATCAAGAATCTGTTGATTCATTGAAAATTCAATAACACAATAATCTAAAACCAGAGAAATATATCTGTAATGAAGCACAATCATATATATTTAATAGTTGTATTTGTAATTTCACTTTCATTTACGTCAAATGCACAGGAGTTAAATCAGGATGTAAAAGTGGTTAGGGAATACAACCCAATTATTTCTGATGCTTTTAAAATTAATAAGCTTCCTGTGGAAGAGGTTGATTCGTCTACCTTTAATCCGGATTTTTCCTATGAGATTTTGTCAAAAGCAATGACCTCAGCATTGGCGATTGAACCCATTACAGCAGCCCGGTTACAACCAGAACGTAAAACTGTTTTGGATAAATCCTATGTAAAAGGAGGGGTAGGCAATTATGTAACGTTGTTTGGGGAGTTGAATTATAATATACTACGATCAGAAGAATATGCACTGGGTTTAAATGTGGGGCATATCAGTTCAGATGGTGATATCAAATTGGAGGATGATCAAAATGTATCAGCTCCTTTTCACGATACATGGTCCTCATTATATTTTAGAAGATTCTGGGATGATTATACACTTTCAATAGATGCTGATTTTAAGCATAATATCTACAATTATTATGGATTTCAAACTATAGATCCATTAGCGAGCTACACAGAAACCAACTTTGGTACGATAGTATCAGGTAGCGATTTAATGGCAGATAAAAGGCAAAGACAAAGTTCTTTTGGTGTTAATGTAGGTTTTGGGAACAAAGTAGTTGATTTTGATGATGTTTCTTTTAAATCCCAATTAAACTGGAATACATTTGGCAATGTTACCGGAGTTGGTGAAAATAACTTCGGACTTCATGGTAAAGTCAATATTCCTTTAGATAATATGTATTTGGATTTAACCGGAGGCTTTGATTATTACGGCACAACAATTCCGGATTCGATATCTCCTTTATACTATTTCTTAGATCAGAATAAGACTTTAATTAATTTTTCACCTTTACTTGGTTTTGTGTTTGAAGGTGTGGATTTAAAAGTGGGGATGGATATATATAGCCAATTGGGTGGCATAGAGGATGAATTTAATATAGCTCCTCATATTGAAGCTGATTTGGTGATTGCAGATGGAATTGTTACAGCTTTTGGAGGTTTAAAAGGCGATTATTATGTGAATAACTATCAGAAAATACAACAGGAAAATCCCTTCGTTGCAGTTGATGAAGATGTGAAAAATAGTTTTCATGGCATTCATCTATTTGGCGGTATTAAAGGGAATTTTAGTTCACAAACCAGTTTCGTAGCCCGTGTAGATTATTCCATTTTTAATGATGAACACTTTTATGTTAACAGAGCTTTTGAATCTAATGTACCGGAAACTACAGGAATTGGATTTCAGGTTCATCAAACCAATATTTTTGATGTAATTTATGATGATGGATCGCTTCTTTCTGTCTCGGGAGAGTTGAAATATGAACCATCAAAGGAACTAAATATACTGTTTAGAGGTAAGTACAATGGCTGGAATCTGGATAATTTTCAGCATGCCTGGCATAAGCCTGAGGTAGAGCTAGGTGTTGCTGCCAATTTTTCTCCATTTAGTGATTTTTGGATTAATGCTAACTTAAATACACTAGGAAAACGATATGCATATGATCCTTCAACTATGCAGGCTGAGGAGTTGAAGTCTGTTATAGACTTCAATATGGGCGCAGAGTATCTGTTAAGCTCTAAGTGGACGCTATTCGCAAATCTGAATAATGTCTTCATATCAAAATATTACCAGTGGTATGGTTACCCAATGCAAGGCTTAAATATTAGAGCAGGAGTAGGGTATTCGTTTTAGAGTGCTAAAACTGGATTTATACTTGATTAAGATATGAGGAGCTGTAACTGTAAAAAAGTTACGGCTTTTGTTATTAACCTGAGTTCGATATAAAATTAATGGCTCAAATCGCTTATAAATATTGAGTTTCAAGGAATGTTTGGGAAAGCATAGCGGGCTATGGTAAGCAAATATGACGCAGAAAATCGGTATTTATAAGTGACATTCATAGCTTTTCATTAAATAATCGATTTACGGCTCTAAATTTTATCACCATAGCTCGCTATGTCTCA
>JBNKRV010000106.1:0-24179 GCA_050296935.1 Marinilabiliaceae bacterium
GTGAAGTGCACTGATTTTTAGGTTTTTCATGTCAGCGGCGGCTCTTTTTGTTTACTTTTTCGAGCTGTAGCGAAAAAGTAAAAGCCTGTCTGGCTCGAAGACAAAGGTTAACAAATAATTAAAATCGAATATTTACCGGACAATAGAGATTTTTTATCTAAATCATTCATTATTGCCAACAGTGAGCTAAAGTCAGTTTCTATGAAAAACCGTATTAACTAAAATTCACATTGTTATGGACAAAATAAAATTGATACGTTTTTTATGTTATAAATATCCAGAAAATGAAAGTGAATACGTAATCGTTGGATTGTATTCAGAAGCATTTTTTATTTAATAATTCAGTTATTAAATTTTATTGCCATTCCAAATAGAACTTCATTCTTATCACGAATTGCACTGTAAAGAATATAGTATAGATTAATACGTTATGCAGAAAATGATATTCATATATGCTATAACTGCGTTACAGTGAGCGGTTAAAGGATATATGTGATAATTGAATTTATAGCTGATATATTTGAAAATTACTTGTATGTAGTTGTTTGCTATACATTTTGTTTGTTAATGATGTTTTTTTACATGCAATAGAAGGAAATTTTAGTTAAACTTTTTTTTGTATTTCTTAATATTTTTAACTTTTTTGGCACGCTTAAAACCGTTGAATGATTTTTTTATTAACATAAATTATTCATTTAAAAACAAAACAACTTAAAACTACAAAATGAACTCAACAAAGAAAGAGAATTTCGCCTTGCCGATTTTCATGATGATCTTACTATTTGGTATGATCTCGTTTGTAACAAATTTGGCGGCACCGATGGGTGTTGTATTAAAGTCTCAATTTGGGGCTAGCAATTTAGAAGGAATTTTAGGGAATTTTGCTAATTTCCTTGCCTACCTGTTTATGGGTATACCGGCTGGTAAACTGTTAGAAAAAATAGGATATAAGAAAACAGCATTAATTGGAATTGTTGTAGGATTTGTAGGTGTGGGTATACAATTCATGTCCGGTACGGCAGAAAGCTTTTTAGTTTACCTATTAGGTGCTTTTGTGGCCGGATTTTCTATGTGTATTTTAAATGTGGTTGTAAACCCTATGTTAAATACATTAGGTGGAGCAGGTAAAAAGGGAAATCAGCTGATTCAAGTTGGTGCAACATTTAATTCATTTATGGGTACTGCAGTTCCACTATTAGTAGGAGTATTGGTCGGTGTAGTTACAAAAGATACGGCTATTAAAGATGTAAACCCGGTAATGTTTATTGCTATGGGAATATTTGCTTTGGTAGGTCTTGTATTATACTTTGTTAATATTCCAGAACCTCATTTAAATACTGGTGAGGGAAAAAGAGCTGAATCTCAGTATAGTGCGTGGTCTTTCCGTCATTTTATTATGGGAGCGATTGGTATAGGTGTATATGTAGGCGTTGAAGTTGGCGTTCCCGGAACTTTAAATTTCTTTTTAACAGATGCTGGTGCAGGAGGTCTGGATGCTGCAACTGCAGGTACTGTTGTTGCTACATATTGGATCTTAATGCTTGTAGGTCGGTTTATTGGTGCATCAATTGGAGGGAAAGTTTCGAGTAAAACTATGCTAACAGCTGCATCTGCAGTTGGTATGGTATTGGTTTTACTGGCTATTATTTCACCAATTTCGACAACTGTTTCTATACCGGTTTTTCAAAGTTCCGCCAGTGGTCTGTCATTTGGATTTGAAAATGTACCTATTAATGCAATGTATCTTGTTTTAATAGGATTATGTACATCTGTGATGTGGGGTGGTATATTTAATCTGGCTGTAGAAGGATTAGGTCGATTTACTGCATCTGCCTCAGGTATTTTTATGACTATGGTAGTCGGAGGTGGAATTCTACCTCTAATCCAAAATGGTGTTGCTGATAATTTAGATTATATGGCTTCTTATTGGGTTCCGTTTTTAGGACTTGCTTATCTTTTTTATTATTCATTAATCGGTAGTAAAAATGTAAATACAGATATTCCTATTGAATAGTGAGATAAAATATCTGAAAATATATTAAATAATAAAGGCCGCTACAAAATTGAAATTGTAGCGGCCTTTTGCTTGTCTGATATCAATAAAATTGATTTTCAAAGTAAAGAGAGCTAAAATATGTGATAGCCTGTTGGTTTTATTTTGTCAAGACACTTAGTTTGATTTCTTTTAAAATATTCCATATCAAGGTTAATGAATTGAGGGTGAAACTAAATAATATTGAATTAACGTAAGTTCGATGTAAGAAATATTTACCCACAGAAATGTTGATGATCGTACTCCTTTATAAGTATTGGAAAAACTTATAGTTGACAAGGGATACAAAAGAAAGATTCTATTTGAAAATCTTTTAATTGATGGCATCCATTTGATTATAAAAATCAAGCAGAATATGAAAAAACATTGATGCATATACATGACAAAGTCCTATTAAAAAAGAGCTCTTATCGAAACTGTTAATGATGAATTAAATAACATTTGTCAAATAGAGCACACCCGCCACCGTAGTTTCAGTAACTTTCTTTCAAATTTCTTTTAAACCTGATTTCTGGATTAATTACATATCACTGTTTACAAAAAAGCCTTTATTAAACATCGATGTTATAGATGGAGATAGAATGAAAAAGGTTGCTTAAGTCGAACGTACTTTAAAATTGTACCATTATTAAGAAGGGTATACAGGATTTTTTTTTGATAGGAATAAAAAAGGAGACAGCCTATAAAGACAGTCTCCTTTTTTTATTTAGTCGTTTTGAAGATTTTTACTCAACAACCAATTTCACATCCAAAGTAAAATCATCATAAATTACTTTGTCTCCTAAATTATCAAAGAATGATTTAGAACCATATCTTATATCATACTTCGATCTGTCAATAGTTAACACTGTTGAGTAAGTATTCCCATTTTTATTTACCTCAAAAGTAACAGGTAATGTGGTTTCCTTAATCGTTAAATCACCGGTAACAGTAGCTTTATTATTTTTAAATTCTGTAGCTTCCTTAATTGTCAATTTTGATGTTGGGTATTTTTCTACACCGAAAAAATCATCAGATTTTAAATGACCTACCAGTTTTGCTTTGTATTCATCACTTTCAACATCACTGTTTGTAATGGATTTCATATCAATCACAAAATTTCCCTCTGTAATTGTATTATTTTTAATGGTTAAATTACCTTCTTTTAGTTGAATTGCACCATTGTGTGCTCCTCCAATTTTTTTGCCTTCCCATTTAATGGTTGATTTATTAATGTCAGCATTAAATTTTTGTCCAGCCATTGGTAATGCAACCAAAATAGCTGCTAAAAAAAATAAAGATTTAATTGTTTTCATAATTTATTGTTTTAATTGTTTTTATATATTCTTTAACTCTTAAATATTATACTGAATATTAATCTTGAATTAAGGTCTGTTTAGTATTTTAAATTTTTTATTGGCTTAATTCATTGGTACTTCTATAACTAACAGTTTTGATTCTTTTATTGTTCTTATATTAACACTCTCAACTTCTGTTATGCCAATTGCATCCCTGGTTATCAGGTTATTTCCCTCGATATTAACTTCACCTTCAATAACCATGATATATATACCATTTCCTTTTTGCTTGATTTGATATGAAGTATCTATTTCTTCATTAAATCCTCCCAAATGCAGCCATGATTCCTGATGAATCCATAGTCCTTGTTCTTCCGTTTCCGGACCTACAACCATGAAGAATTCATTTTCTTTTTCCAATTCATTGATTGTTAGTTGTTGATATCGAGGCTTAACATTTTTAGTATTTGGTTGAATCCAAATTTGAAATAATTTCAATTCTTGATCCTTAAGGTAATTGTATTCACTGTGAAATATTCCGGTTCCAGCACTCATTACTTGAATTTCACCTGCTTTTATTACAGATTCATTTCCCATACTGTCTTTATGAGCAATAGAACCTGACAATGGAATCGTAATAATTTCCATATTATCATGAGGGTGGGTCGGAAAACCGGTTCCTGCAGCAATAGTATCATCGTTAAGAACCCGTAATAGTCCGAATCCCATCTTTTCAGGATTGTAATAATTTGCAAAACTAAACGAGTATTTAGCTTTTAACCATCCGTAATCGGCTTCTCCTCTCGTAGTCGATTTATATATGTTTGTTTTCATGAGCAAATATTTTAAAACTGATTTCTACGTTTCTGGTGTATCTGCCAAATGCTTATAGATTTCAATTCGTAGTTATTCATAAACAGATTTTAAGATACTAAATCCATTATGTTTTAATCGATAATGCAAAAATACCGTATTGCAGAGAGGAGGGCATTGCAAAAAACAGGGGAGTTATTGTGAATAACAGATGCCATGGTCTTTTATTTCGGATTATCGTTAAATCTAGTCCGATATTCTAAAATAAATTTCAGGTTTATCCACTAATTCAGATTTTTGTTTTTATTGACAGGTAATTAGTGTCAGCAGGAAAACTCCGTTTTTTTCCGAAATAATCGGGCTAGGCTGTTACTCATGCTCTCAAAATGATGATTTACGGCAGTAAACTCACATATTCCGAGTTTCGAAAGCCTCAGAAATGAAGCTTTCTTATCTGCCACTTAAGTTATTGTGCAAGTACTGATTATCATGTGTGTTGAAAAGACTATCGGGTTAATAATTTCTGGCAGTTTCCCGGAATTCTCCAGGTGTTGTTCCTGCCATTTTTTTAAAAAAATTACTAAAGTGTGCAGGTTCTTCAAATCCAAGAAAGTATGCAAGCTCTTTATTTGTTTTGTCGCTAAATAATAGTAACCTTTTGCTTTCCAGTAGTACTCTTTCCTGAATAAATTCCTTAGCAGACTTTCCTGTGTGTGCTTTTATTGATTTGTTTAAATAATCACTTGTTACATTTAGCATTTTTGCATAATCATATACTTTATGTGTACGATAATACTCATCTTCAATTTTATCCTTAAACTTGATTAAAATGTGGTTGGTTCCGGTAGCTTCTTTCATCATGGAATCAGAACTGAGATTACCATGAGAGTTTGCATTTATAAATAGTAATTTCAGCAGAGAACCTAAAGCCTCATACTGATATTTTATATTTGAATTATAATACTTATTTATTTGATGCATGATATCTGCAAAATTGTTAAACTCATCATTTGATAAAAGGAGTGGAGGTGAGTCTCCTGTACTATTATATAAATAAACACCATTAACAATTTCAGGAAATATATTATTGTGTATTAAAAAGTCAGCGCTGAAATTAAGAACCCATCCATCAGGTCTGCTGTTAGTAATAAATTGATGTACTTGTCCGGGGTATATAAAATGTATCGACTTATTTACAATGTTGTATTCTTTAAAATCGATTCTGTGTATACCATCTGCTTTGTTGATTAAAATTAGTGTATAATAACTATGTCGGTGAGGCGCATCTTCGATGCCGTTTAAACGGTCATAGATTAATTCTATTTTTTTTAAGTTGAAACCGGAAATATTATCTTCCTGATTGTTCAGATTGTAGGTTAAAACCTTGTTATGCTGGTTTTGAATAGTCATTTTATCAATACAATTTATATTACTTACATAACATTAAAATTCCAATAAAAGTTTCGGTAGTGAATAAGTTTTACTGATTTTATAGGAATTCATTTTAATAGATTTGAATTATTTTCGTAATCACAACATTAAAAAACTTGTTAGTGTCGGGATTTTCCTATTTTTGTGTGTTAAGTTAAAACAACCTATTCAATATTTATGCAGCATTTTGATGTAATTCTGGTTTTCATTGTACTAGTATTTATACTCATATCTTTATATAAAGAACTTCTGGGAGCAGCATTTACATTTTTTGTAGCTGTTATGGTACTTGGTTTCTTTGGAGTACTAACACCAGCAGAACTATTAGCTGGTTTTGCAAATGAACAAATCGCTGTTATCATAATGCTCCTGCTACTGGGGGATGCAATTCGGCAAATATCACTTATTGAGATATTTTTTAGTCGTATTTTTCCACGAACCAGTGGATACCGGGGCTTTTTATCGAGGATAATGCTTTGGATTGGTGGGTTTTCTGCATTTTTAAATAATACACCTTTAGTAGCCGTTATGATGCCATATGTTCATAACTGGTGTAAGCGTAATAATATTTCCCCGTCTAAGTTATTGCTGCCACTTTCGTATGCAGCTATATTAGGAGGTTGTGTTACTCTTATCGGAACATCAACAAATCTGATAGTTAGTGGAATGGTTGTTGATCAGACAATTTTTCCTGATATGGAACCATTGAATATGTTTGATTTTTTCTGGGTTGGATTTCCTATGCTGATCATAGGATTTTTGTATTTGTTCTTTTTTGGTTATCGATTATTACCCAATCGAAGTCCGTTAACAAAAGAAATATCTGAAGCAGAACGAAAATATGTAGTTGAAGCTATTGTACGAAAGAGTTCGAAGCTGGTAGGTAAGTCAATTGAAGAATCCGGATTGAGTAATGAGAAAGGCCTGTTTCTGGCTGAAGTGGTGCGTGGAATTTACACGTTTCAGGTTTTTGATAAGAGTTTTATTCTGGAAGCAGGTGATTTATTACGTTTTGCAGGAGAGTCAGAGGATATTGCGAACTTATTATCAGATGGAAGTGGCTTAACTTTACCTTCTGTCGGAATGATGAGCAAACTAAAAAAAGCAGATGTATTAGAAATTGTAATATCACACAACTCAACCCTTATATCTAAGGTAGTTAAAACAATAAATTTCAGAGGAAAATATGATTCAGTACTTCTGGCTATTCACAGAAATGGGGAACGTATTAATGGGAAACTGGAAGATATCAAGCTAAAGGCTGGTGACGTACTGTTGTTGTTAGCAGGAGAGAACTTTTCGGCACTATCACAGAATGATATGGATTTTTATCTGATATCAAAAGTTAAGGAAGTCAGAAAGCCTGAACGTTATAAAATATGGACCTTATTCGGTGGTACGCTTTGTGCAATATTTTTATCAGCAATTAATTTGATTCCTTTGTTTATGGGGTTATTGGTTGTTTTGGTAGTGGTTAATATACTTGGAGTAGTTAGTGCAAAGGATTTACCTAAAAGTATTGATTACAATCTTGCTGTAATTATTGCATTATCGTTGGCTCTGGGTACAGCCATGATTAAAACCGGAGTGGCAGATATGATTGCTGATTTAATGATTACTGTATTATTCCCACTTGGTAATATAGCTGTATTATTCGGGATTTATGCTGTCACAACTATTCTTGCTGCATATATTACGAATAAAGCGGCTGTAGCCATTATATTTCCAATTTCATTAACAGCAGCACATTCCCTGGGATTAGATCCTTTACCTTTTGCTCTTGTTGTTTCTTTTGCTGCAGCAGCTAATTTCATTACACCAATCGGATATCAGACAAACCTTATGGTGTACGGGCCCGGAGGATATACCTTTAAGGATTTTCTAAGAATCGGTTGGCCATTGACTATTATATATATGATAACAACCGTTCTGGTTTTAAATTATATGTATTTGTAGTCACCTGAAATGGGTTCATGGTAGAGGTAATGAAAATCTTTTATAAATATAAAAGCCAGTCTGTATTTATTATAAACTGGCTTTACTATAGGAAATAAATAGTTCTATTTTACAGCTATTGTTTCAATTTCAACTAATACACCCAACGGAAGTTCTTTCACTGCAAAAGCAGCCCTTGCCGGAGGATTACTAGAATAGAAATCTCCGTATATTTCGTTCATGGGTTTGAAATTCTCCATATCAGATAAAAGGCAGGTTGATTTTACAACATTTTCAAATGAATAACCCGCTTCCTTTAAAATAGCTTCAATATTCTTCATCACTTGCATAGTCTGTTCTTTAATACCTCCATCAATAATTTTTCCGGTAGTGGGATTAATTGGTATCTGGCCAGATATGAACAACATTCCATTCGCTTCAACAGCTTGACTGTATGGTCCTATTGCTTGTGGAGCATCTTGCGTACTAATAATTTTTTTCATTGAATATGGATTTATTTATCAGGTTTATATAATGCTGGGTGGATAACATGCTGACCCAATGTTAATACGGGTAATCTGTTAGAGATATGATTTTATTATTACAAGTAAAGTTACGTATTGTGTATAAATCGTTAACTGTTTTAATTCATTAAACCCGGTTATTAGAAATTTGTAATATACTTTCAATTACATGTTGCGATTTAAAAGAAGTTAGGGTTATCTCTCGGACTACTTCGTTTGTCATATTTTAGATCCCGTAGAATACTTGAATTTACATTAATAGTGAAAAAGTATGATTTATACCTTCCTACAGGAACCATGTTAAAGCTCATACCCCAACAATGAAGGTCTCTGGATATCCTTAGGTTTGTATGGGATATTTCCTTAGTATCAAAGTTATAACCCGATGAAAAAGAAAATTTCCATTTAGGCGTTAATGAAAAATCTCCGTTTAAGTTTATATCAGATTTTAATTCTTTTTTGTAAGCCATCTTTTCTTTATCAAACTCACCATTTGTTAATCTGAAACTATAGTTTAAAGATAAATTCCATGGGAATTCAAATTTTGTATAGCCGTCATCATCCAGTTGACTTTCCTTTTGGCCTCTGGTGCCTTCAAAATCATCAGTTAAACGGTCATTCCTTTGTAAAGGATCTTCATAAGGTTCATCGGTTGGCTGTTGATCATCTGCATCCTGAGAATCCGTATTTTCTCCATTTCTTTTAGCTCTCCATTTTTTAATCTTTTCTGATCCAATGGACAATCCAAAATTTAAGTTGGCAGTTGTTAATCGGGCTAATTTACCTGTTGCTTTATAATGAGAAGTGTTAATTTTAACTACAGTTCCTGTAGCAGTAGTATCCAAAGCATATGGATCAAAAGTTGCTCCAAAATTAATGTTAGTCCCAAATATCTTAGTGCGACCACTCATATTAATTGTTGACCATTTGATGGAGTCTTTAAGAAAGTTATGAGATGTTGAGAAATTTAATCCTTCAAGGATCTTAATCTTTTTAAATCCGGTACTATCTTTATCACTTTTCACTTTCATTTCAATAGTGTTACCTAAAGAAAGTGAAAGCGATCCGGATTCTCCTTTTGCGGGAGTTCCATAAAGCGATCCTTCATATAATGAATACTCATTCCTTATTATTGAGTCTAGGTTAGGATTATAATATTCAAACCAATCGTAATAACCATATTTTTCATCTCCAAAATCAGGATGGTAAGACAAACTCGCATTAGGAGTCATAACATGTCTGATTTTATCAACTTTATCCCCAAAAAGTTTTTTCCATGGAGTGAAAAATGTATAAAATTTTGTAGATGTGCTTACTGAATAAGAGTAATCATATACCCTGTTGAATCCGTTTAGCGTATCAGCAACAACAACTTGCTGAGCTTCTTCATCCCATTTTTTTGTCACAGATTTAGTGTACCATCTTTCGTTGTAATTTAAAGAAGGTGTTAAAGTGAAGAATTTTAATAGCTTCAGATTTAATGAAACTGGTATAGCGTGGCGCATTCCATTTTGCCAATCTTGTGGAAATTTTTTATCAGCAAACTCGCTCTCCTTTACATTAATAGAGTTTTTAATGTTTCCAGAATATGAAAGACTAATTTTTTCATACCAGGCTTCTTTGCTACCTATTTTATTTTTCTGCTTAAACGGAAAAATCCTATTCATAGTAACAGTAAGATCCGGAGCTGTTAAACTAATATTGGTTGTTTTGGTATTTTGAGAAGCCAGTACATTGGCAGAAAAGTTAAATGGCGAATTCGGAAAACGTCTGCTATAAGATATACTTGATCTTTTTGTACTGGTCGCCAGTTTATTGGGGTCAATAATACTGGTAACATTGTTTCTGTCAAATGAACTACTTGAAAAATTTACGCTAGCCGAGAAAGTCTGAAATGGGTTAGCCTTACTATCTTGCCTGTGCGACCAGGATATTGAAAAGTCTTTTGATTTACTATAGTCCGGCAGATCCTTTTCACTGTTAATATTGGTGATGTATTGGAGATTTAAGTTTCCGGAAAATTTATATTTTAATTTATACTTAGAAGCCCCTCTAAGACCCCATGAGTTATTTGCATATAGATCACCGGTTATGGCTAAATCAAAATAATCACTTGCAGCCCAGTAATACCCTCCATTTTGCAGGAATAAACCACGACGGCTTTCTTCTCCATAAGAAGGCATAATAATTCCGGAGCTATAACTACTGGTGGTTGGTACAAATCCAAAAGGAATACCAATAGGATAAAGAGGTATATCTTCTACTACGAGATAGGCCGGACCAGTAATGGTTTTCTTTCCGGGAATTACTTTAGCTTTGGTTAAGTTTAAATAAAAGTGAGGGTGTTCATGGTTATCACAAGTACTGTAATGTCCATTTTTTATTGAAAAGGAGTCATCCGGAGCTTTTTTCGCTTTGCTTCCTACTACATAGCCTTCTCCTTGCTCTGTAACCACATGTTCAATTATAGCTTTTTCACTTTTAAAGTTGTATCTGATGCTTTTCATTTCGTAGGTCCCGCTTTTGTCAGTAAAAACAGGTAGCCCCGACATAACACCTAGCGAATCTTTAACTCCATATGCATATGTGATACTGCTATCCATGTCAAGTTCGATGCATGCAGCAGTTAAAGTGATATCTAAATAATTAACTTCTGCATTACCATATAAAAACACTTTTTTTGATCCATTCATTGTGATTATAATGGAGTCTGTGGCATTGTATATTACATCGGCATCTATACCAAGATCAGTTGTTTTGTTAACAGTGGTATCTTTTTTGAGCGATAAGGAATCTGATGGTGCAGAATAAATAGAGTCATTTATAACTTCTTGAGAATAAAGATTTACGAATGAGATGTTGACGACCAACAAAATAATTAAACATACAACATAAATGTGTGGTCGCTTATATATATACCAATTTGTGAAATTCAAGGCTATTCGCTTTAGTTTTTCAATTCGACAAAAATAAATAAAAATTGATGATAGCTACTTTTTATTACATAAAATAAGCATTTTGAAAATTTTAATTATTTGTTATAATGAAAATGGAATTTTCTGCATGCAAAATATCTGCCATATCATGTAGGAATTAATTTTATTAATTTGCTTTTTTTCAAGAATTAGTTTTGTGTGATTTCTTAAATAGAGCAATATACCTTATTTTTGAGGCGTTATATCGATGATTTATATGGAGGATAAAAATATTAGCGTGAATAGAAGTTTTAATAATATGAACATTGTTGTAAAGGTAGCTCTTTGTATATGGTGCATATTTGCTATCAGCAACACTATGTTTTCACAAACAACAGGTAGTTTAAAAAAAGTTATTATAGATGCAGGGCATGGGGGTAAAGACCCTGGTGCACATGGAAAGTTTGCCAAGGAAAAAGATGTGGTATTGGCAGTAGCGTTGAAACTGGGTAATTATATTGAAAAATATTTACCGGAGGTTGAAGTTATTTATACCAGGAAAACAGATGTATTTGTACCTTTATCAGAAAGAGCTAAAATTGCCAATAAAGCAGATGCGAATTTATTTATATCCATTCATGCGAATTATATATCAAATCCGGGAATTAGTGGTGCAGAAACTTTTGCTTTAGGTTTGCATAGAACAAAGGATAATCTGGAAGTGGCCAAAAAGGAGAACTCTGTTATTGTTCTGGAAGAGGATTATTCCACTAAATATGAAGATTTTGATCCGAATTCTTCTGAATCTTATATTATTTTCGAACTCTATCAAAATATATACTTAAATCAAAGTCTTGAGATGGCTGATTTAGTTCAGGAGCAATTTGAAAAACGAGTTGGGAGAAGGGATAGAGGAGTAAAGCAAGCTGGTTTTCTGGTTTTGAGAGAAACTGCCATGCCGGGAGTATTAGTTGAACTTGGCTTTTTAAGTAACTCAGATGAAGAAAAATACCTGACATCAAATGAGGGGCAATCTTTATTGGCTTCCGGTATTTTTAGGGCTTTCAGAGATTATAAGCATCGTTTTGAAGCCATGAATAATATGGATGTTGAAAAAGCTGATGATAATAAATCTGATGAATCAAATATAACCTACAGAATTCAGGTAGCAAGTAGTAAAAAGAAAATTAAACAAGGAACATCAATATATCGGAAATTTGACGATATTTATGAATATAACGATGGTAAGCAATATAAATACACTGTTGGAGAAGCGAATACTTTTCAGGAAATCAGTAAACAGATTGGATCCATTCAGGAGATAGTTAAAGATTGTTTTATCATTGCTTTTGAAAATGGAAAAAGAATTTCATTGAACGAAGCAAAGGATAAAACAAAAGAATAGTCACGGTGGTAAAAAGCAACATTTTCAAATGCGGGGGCATTTGTTACAAATTGAGCAGAAAAATTTTTGCTCTTAATTAAACAATTTACCATGAGTGATTTTTTACCAGTTATAGATAAGGGTTCAGGAATTCCAAAATTTTTACAAGTAGTGAATTCCTTTGAAGATGCCGTTAAAAGTAAGGTGTTAAATGTAGGAGATAGTTTACCTTCTGTAAACGAGTTGTGTAGCAGCTTGGAACTGAGTAGAGATACTGTTTTTAAGGCCTACTCAGAATTAAAAAACAGGAAATTAATTGAATCTGTTCCTAATAAAGGATATTACGTTTCAAGCAATGTGCACAATGTTTTCTTATTTCTGGATACTTTCAAAGCATATAAAGAAGTTTTATACGGGGCTTTCAGAGAAGCCTTACCAAGTAGAATAAATGTTGATGTTCATTTTCATCACTATAATCCACGCGTTTTTGAGGATATTATAAGAGCTTCAGCTGGCAAGTATAGTCATTATGTGATTATGAACTTTAATGATAAAAAGGTGAAAGAAGCCCTTTCTAATATTGATCCAACAAAGCTACTGTGTATTGACTGGAAAGTTAATGTCCCGGCAAAAAGTTCTTTTATTGGTCAGGATTTTAGTCAGCCGGTATACGATAACCTTGTGAAAATAAAGGATAAACTAAATAAATACAAACGGTTTATTTTTATCTATCCTGAATTTACAAATCACCCCAAAGAATCCATTAAGGCTTTTGAACGTTTCTGTAAAGATTATAAGCAGAATTACAAAGTTCTTTATTCAATTAATGATTTGAATATTCAAAAGAATGAATTGTACTTGACTGTAAGTGATAGAGTGTTAGCTAAGCTATTGGATGAAATACATGATAACGGACTTATTTTAGGTGATGATATTGGAATAATTTCCTATAATGAGACACCTACAAAAAAGTATATTAAAGATGGAATTACCGTAATATCTACTGACTTTGATGAGATTGGTAAAAAAATGGCTCGTTTTATTTTAGAGAATAAACCCCTTAAGGAATTTATCCCGACACAAATAATTGAACGAAAATCAATTTGATATTCTGTACTCAGAGTTAAGTACCCTCTGTTGACCGTTTTGGTAAGAGAATTTAAATTGCTTAAACCCTGAAATGAAATAGCAATTCGTTTTGAACATTGAACGCACGATAAAGCAAGGTCATGCAAAACGCGGTTATCACCACCCTCTGGAGTTCACTAGAAGCAACAAAGTTTCTGGTTTTGAAGTAATTTCAATTTATAATAGATTTTCTACTATCTTTCTATGTTGTAATCCGGAATATATTATAATTGTGGATTACAACATTTAAGGTTAGTACATATTACAGGTTCAAGATTAATAGGTTGAACTTTATATAATTAATGCGCTACAGCCAGAGGCACTAGTCTTTGTTTAGATGTTCAAATGATATGGATATTTAAATTTTTATGTTGTAATAGTATTGACATTTATAAAATATTAAGATATTTTGAGAGCTTAATTTTTTTGAATAAACATATTGTTGAATAAACATTAAATACTTAACTCAATGGAAAAGATACAAGAATTATTTCAGGCTTCTCAGCAATACATTATTGCTTATGGAGGACAATTATTGTTAGCTATTTTAACATTCATAATTGGATTTTGGGTAATAGGAAAAATCTTAAAAACAATTAAAAAGGTATTTGAAAAAAAAGGAGTTGATGTAAATCTCCGTCCGTTTTTAATTGGTATTATTAATTATTCGCTAAAAACCTTATTGGTTATTACAGTTATGACAATGGTTGGCATTCAAATGACATCATTTATTGCCATCCTGGGTGCTGCAGGTTTAGCTGTCGGACTCGCGCTATCAGGCACCTTGCAAAATTTCGCAGGAGGCGTAATGTTATTAGTTCTAAAACCATTTAAAGTAGGTGACTTTATTGAAGCTCAGGGGTATAGTGGTATTGTTAATGAAATTCAGATCTTTTCTACTATCCTTAAAACACCGGATAATAAAGTCGTTTTTATTCCTAATGGTGGATTATCCACATCCAGTTTGATTAATTATTCAAGAGAGGCTACACGTAGGGTTGACTTTTTGTTTGGTATTGGTTATGATGATGATATTGATAAAGCAAAAAGTATTGTAAAACAAGTAATTGATAGTCATGATAAAATATTAGCTGAACCAGAGCCATTCATAGTTGTAAGCGAATTAGGTGACAGTTCTGTTAATATCACAACAAGAGTCTGGGTAAACACAGCTGATTATTGGGAGGTGTTTTTCTATATCACAGAAATGGTTAAAAAGGAATTTGATAAACAAGGTATCTCAATTCCATTCCCACAAAGAGATGTACATATTTACAATGAAAAATAAAATAATAAATAAAAATACGTAGTATGATAAGAAATGCACTTATAGCAATATTTTGCTGTTGCTCTGTTTTTGTATTTGCACAAGAACAAAAAACGGATACAATTAAACATTGGAAAGCCGGGGGATCAACCTCCTTAAGCTTTTCTCAGGTATCCTTAACTAATTGGTCAGGTGGTGGTAATAATTCAATTGCCGGTAATTTTAGATTTAAAGGTTTTTTAAATCATAAAAAAGATAAGATTGCCTGGGATAATACTCTTGACGTTGGGTATGGTTTAACCAAACAGGGTGATTATAAACTGGCAAAGTCTGAAGATAGACTAAATATTAATACCAAGCTGGGTTATTCAGCAGGAAAACACTGGTTTTATACAGTAATGGCTGATTTTAAAACTCAATTTTCATTTGGTTATAAAGATCCGCTATTGCAGAATGTGAAAGTATCGGATTTTATGGCACCGGGTTATTTGCAATTTTCATTAGGTATTGATTACAAACCATCAGACAATTTTTCATTGTTTTTATCACCGTTAACATCGAAATTAACATTTGTGGTGAATGATTCCTTGTCTGCTGCGGGTGCGTATGGTGTTGATCCGGGAGATAATTTAAGAGATGAAAGTGGTGCTTCGCTAAAATTGTTAGCGAAAAAGGATGATATTATTACAAATGTAAGTGCGTATACCCGATTTGATGCTTTTTCAAGTTATACCAATCATCCTGAAAATATTGATATCGATTGGGAGTTTGGTATAGAAATGAAGATCAATAAATATCTGAATGCCATCTTTACAACAAATATTGTTTATGACGATGATATAAAATCTGTAAATAAGCAGGGCGATGAAAAGGGGCCACGAGTTCAGGTTAAGCAATTATTTGGAGCTGGGCTTTCCTATAAATTTTAAGATAATTAAGGGATATTGAAAATAGTCAGTATCCCTTTTTATTATTGTACAGGATAATTTACATCTGCTAGAGTCTTCAATAAACCTGTATTTAAATCATAGATCCAACCATGTAAAAAAAGATCTTGACCTCGATCCCATGCATGCTGAACAACGGATGACTCAGAAAGGTTTTCAACTTGTCTTTTTACATTAATTTCTGAAAGCATATTTAATCTTTCTTCTTTGTCATCTATCTTTTCTAAAATATTGAGGTTCTTTTTATAAGAATCTTTCAGGCCAGAGAGCCAGTCGCCCAGATACTCTTCTTTAATGTTGTCCATAGCAGCAGCAACTCCACCACAGCCATAATGTCCGCAAATAACAATGTGTCTCACCTTTAATATATCAACGGCATATTTAATAACACTCATTACATTCGCATCATGAATAATTACCTGATTAGCTATATTTCTATGAACAAAGAATTCTCCAGGTTCAGTGAGTGTAACACCTGCAGCAGGTACGCGACTATCTGAGCAACCAATCCATAAATATTGGGGAGATTGACCAAGAGCTAATCTTTTATAATAGTCTTTGTCTTTATCCGTCATTTCTTTTACCCAGGCTTTATTTGCCAGTAAAATTTGATCCAGTGATCTCATGCGTTCAGAATTTAGCTAATTTTATACGTCCAAAATAAGAATTAATTCCTTGTACTTGTTAGTTAAAATCAGATGCGGACATTTGATTTTAACTAAACAATATTTCCTAAATTAAAAGTTGAAATAATGTTTTCGCTTTCAACCAATTTTTATATAAATAACAAATTTCAGATTAAATGTTCATTGAAGCTTCTTATAAATATATAATGTTTTACACAATTCTATCCTAGGTTGTATTGCGGGTTTGTGATTTTTATTCTATATTAAATTGTGGATATAGTATTTTAGTTAATTTGCTGTGGCGGTATTTTATTCAGTTAATAACGCAAAAATTATCATCAGGAAACAAAATAAGAATCTGTCATTTATAGTCTTTTTATTTGAACAATTCTGCAGTTTTTATGATCTGACTGATATGAAGTTTTTACGCTTAGTGGGTTTCTTTGTATGCTGAATACAATATCAATTGCAGATTGGGGCATAGCGTTTCGACTAAATAGTTAAAAAAGTAAAATATATAAACAAATAATACTATTTTCAATACTTTAAACTATACTATGCCTAACTTAGCGAACTTTTAATAATTGTTGATTGAATTTAGATTTTAGTTGGGAAATAAATGAAGAATAGTAACGAAACAGTACACAGCTTTCATATTCCGGTTATGGGAACTGGATATACATTAGAATCTCCGCTTAAAGTGGCTCATTTAGGAATTGACTCGGTTGTACCTTTGACTGATCATTTTTTAATAGAACAAATACGGGAATTTCATTGTAAATCTAATAATGTAGAATACATACCTGTTGATAGTAGTAATCCTGATTCAAGAGCTATTAGTATTCAGAAATATTTAGATTTAGTTGATGATTTAGTAAATGAAAAGTTTGATGCTTTAAAGAATACTTCTTTTAAAGAAGGAGGAGAACTGGAAAAGTATTTTGATCTTTTACCTGAAAATTCAGCGTTGAAGATTAAATATAATGAAATGAAAGATCTGCCGGAAGGTGCAGAGAAAGAATCATTGCAAAAAGAACTAAAAGCAAAGATGCGTCGGGGTAGTATTGATGTCAATATAATGACAAAACTTGATGGCGTAAATTTTGATGAAAATAATGAACCATTACCGTCAGAATATAATGATGCACATGCATCATTAAAAGGATACGCTACAAGTAAGGTATCTTCGTCTTTAATTCTTTCGGCAGGATTAAATCCGAGATTATATGGGTTTATGTCAGCATTTGATGATTTTTTTCCAGATAGTAACGGAAACATTAAAAAGAAAATTGTATTAAAAGTAAGTGACTATAGATCTGCTATGGTTCAGGGACGCTTTCTGGCTAAAAAAGGGCTTTGGATTTCTGAATTTAGAATTGAGTCTGGTTTAAATTGTGGAGGGCATGCATTTGCCTCTGATGGTTATTTATTAGGGCCTATCTTAAAAGAGTTTAAAGAGAACAAGCATAACTTAGTAGATATGTTATTTAGTACTTATGCTTCGGCTCTTAAACAAATTAAAAATATCGAGGTTGAAGCACCATTCCCTGTTCATTATACTGTTCAAGGTGGGGTTGGCGATGCTGATGAGCATAATATGTTTCTGGAGTATTATCAAATGGAATCTGTTGGTTGGGGATCTCCATTGATGTTGGTACCCGAAGCCACAACAGTAGATGATTTTACTTTAAACTTATTGAAAGAAGCTAAAGAAGAGGATTTGTATTTAAGTGCAATTTCTCCTTTAGGTGTGCCTTTTAATTCTGTTAAAGGTAACTTGGCAGATATTGAGAAAAAGAAACGTATCGATGCAGGTAAGCCCGGTGCTGCTTGTTTAAAGAAGTTTTTACAGTTTAATACCGAATATACAAAGAATCCAATATGTACAGCTTCTGTTAAGTTTCAGAAAACAAAAATTAAGGAGCTTACAGATTCTATTACAGACACAACCATTCTGAAAAAGAAAATTGATCAGGTAGTTGAAAAAGCTTGTTTGTGTGTTGGGTTAGGGAACAGTTTGATTGACCATCATAAGTTGGATATGCCTAAAGGTAATCATGGAGTTGTTGTTTGTCCGGGACCAAATCTGGCTTATTTTGATAAGATAATTTCATTAAAGGAAATGGTTGCTCATATTTATGGTAAAACCAATAGCCTTGTTAAGATGAAAAGACCTCACGTTTTCGTTAAGGAATTGAAGATATACATGGATTATCTTAATAAAAAGATGGATGAGTGCAGAGAGGAAATTACGAATGCTCAAATCAAAAATTTCACTGAATTCAAGAAGAATCTTCAGGACGGAGTTACTTATTATAAGGAATTGTTTTCATCGGGAGATGAGATTTTTGCTAATGTAAAAGATACCGTTTTAAAGGATTTGGCGAAATATAAAGAAGAGCTTGAAGTGATGGTTATTCCAGTTCCGGCATAAAGTCAACAATAATCGAATATATAAAAAGTGTCTGTTAAGGCACTTTTTTTTGCTCTAAACTAGAGAGGAGATTCATCAGATATTCTTTTAACTGTACCAATTAGGGTTACAATATGGAAAGTTCTTACCATAAAAAAATCCCTCATTGCAATTAAGCAATGAGGGACTGTAACAAAAGACGACTAATTATCTGAAATTGATGAAATAATTTCAATTACAGCTTAAGATAATATCATTGAATCCATATCATCCTTAACATTTGAAATACCACCAATATTAAAATTCTCTATTAATATTTTTGCCACATTTGGCGATAAAAATGCAGGTAGTGTTGGTCCCAGGTTAATGTTTTTAACACCAAGGCTTAATAGCGCTAATAGAACAATTACAGCTTTCTGCTCGTACCATGCAATATTGTATACAATTGGTAGGTCATTGATATCTTCCAGACCAAATACCTCTTTTAATTTTAAAGCAGTTACAGCTAATGAATAAGAGTCATTACACTGTCCTGCATCTAAAACTCTTGGGATACCACCAATATCGCCTAATGGAAGTTTATTGTAACGGTATTTTGCACAACCAGCAGTTAAAATCACGGTGTCTTCAGGTAATTCGGTTGCGAATTCACTGTAGTACTCACGATCCTTCATACGTCCGTCGCAACCGGCCATCACAACAAACTTTTTAATTGCTCCACTTTTTACTGCATCAACAACTTTGTCAGCTAATTGCATCACCTGATTATGAGCAAACCCACCAACGATTTCTCCTGTTTCAATCTCAGTTGGAGAATGTGTTTTTTTTGCATGTTCAATAATTACGCTAAAATCTTTCGGCTGACCATCTTTACGGTCTTCAATGTGGGTGCAACCGTCAAACCCGCTAGCTCCGGTAGTGTAAACTCGATCAATATAACTATCCTTTGGAGGAACAATACAGTTAGTTGTAAAAAGTATTGGTCCATTAAAGCTCTCAAATTCTTCTTTTTGTTTCCACCATGCATTTCCGTAGTTTCCAACAAAGTGTTCGTATTTTTTAAACGCAGGATAGTAGTTTGCAGGAAGCATTTCGCTATGGGTATATACATCAACGCCAGTGCCTTCAGTTTGCTTAAGAAGCTCTTCCATATCCTTTAAATCATGACCGGAAATTAATATGGCAGGATTATTACGAACTCCTAAGTTAACAGAGGTTATTTCAGGGTTACCATAGCTTTCAGTATTGGCTTTGTCAAGCAATGCCATCACATCCACACCAAACTTACCACATTCAAGAACTAAAGCAACTAATTCATCAGCAGATAAATTTTTATTGGTTGTTGCAATTAATGCTTTTTGTATAAATTTAGTAACGTCATCATTCTCATAACCCAGGTTAAAAGCATGCTCGGCATATGCAGCCATTCCTTTAACACCATATGTTAACAGTTCCTTTAATGAACGGATGTCTTCATTTTCGATACTTAATACACCTATTGCAGGAGCCACTTTTAAGTAATCATCCTTGCTGTTTCCGGAATAAGTCACACTGAAATCATCGCATGTGATTTCAACATTTTTTGCCACCAATTCATTTTTAATGGCTTCTCTTAACTTAATGCCTTCACTGATTTTAGTAACGATTTTTTCACCATCGAAATTTGCGTTTGTAATGGTAATAAATAATGCATCTACCATATACTTATAGGCCTCTTTACTGGCAAATGAATTTTGTTCTGCAAGTTCGTTGATATTTGCTATTCCTTTTGTGACAAAAAGTAATACATCTTGTAAAGCGGCAACCTCGTCAGTTTTACCACAAACTCCTTTGATTGTACAACCAGTTCCTTTCGCAGCTTCTTGACATTGATAACAAAACATACTCATAATAAGATCAATTTTAAATTTAAGTTTTTATATTTTATCTGTATTTTTTATTCATTAAACCCATTCTTCAGAAAGCACGTCCCCTTCAACGGAAATAATAGCTCTTTTTACCGGGATTTTTCTTGAGGCCAATTGAACCGCTTGTTGAGCTAATCCAAATAATCCTCCACAACATGGAACTTGCATAATTACAACTGTTAATGAATTTATGCGAGCGTCATTAATTAATGAAACTAATTTATTGAGGTAGGTTTCTTGTCCGTCATCAAGCTTCGGACAGGCAATGGCTAATACTTTGTTTTTGAGAAATTTCTGATGGAAATTCCCCATTGCAAAAGGTACACAGTCAGCAGCAAGCACCATGTCAGCTTCCTTAAAAAAACTTGCAGCGGGATTTATCAGATGCATTTGTACAGGCCATTGTTTAAGTTCTGAGTTTTGCGGACCGGCAGCCGCATTATCCTGCATAGTAAATGCGGGTCTGTTTATTTCTCTGGATTGAGATCCCGGACATCCACCACCCTGGTGACCCATTGGTTTAACTTGTACTTTATTGTGCATGGCGTTAATTACTTCTTGTAAATCAAAATCATATTTGTCAGGATTGTTTTTCAGAAAGCCCATGGCTTCTTTTACAAAATCCATTTCGTTATGGTCCTTCAAGTGTTTTAGATGGGCAATTACGGTATTGATTCCTTTTTCAACCATAATTTCCATAACCTTAGTTTCGTTGTATGGTTCAGCCTCTCGTTTTTCAATTTCCATGGCTCCTTGCGGACAATGACCAAGGCATGCTCCAAGACCATCGCACATCAGATCGCTAATTAGTCTTGCCTTTCCATCAATAATTTGCAATGCACCTTCATGACAAGCAGGAATACATTCTCCGCATCCATTGCATATATCTTCATCAATTTTTATAACTTCTCTTTCCATGATCTTTAGTTTTTGTCTTTTGTACGATGCAAATATGAACCTATTTGCTGGATGGTTCCTGTAACATATGTTACAACACTAAAAAAAAAGTGTGTTTTTTTTGCTGGTAATAAAATTATAATATTGTTATCCTTTTTGTAGGAATGAATACCACACTAATATTGAATAACATATACTTTTATGAATAAAGAATATAAAATATTGGAGAATAGTCCGCTGTTTAAAGGGTTGCACTATAGTGAAATAGAAAGTGAAATACAAAATTGTCATTATCAGATAAAGAAATATAGTGAAGGACAATTGATTGCCTACGCAGGTGAAAAGGTAGATCGCCTGTGTATTGTATTAAGTGGAGGTGTTAAAGGGGAGATGATCGATTTTTCAGGTAAAACTATTAAAATAGAGGATATTGATCCTCCCAAACCGTTAGCTGTTGCTTTTCTATTTGGAAAGTCAAATACTTATCCCGTTAATATAATAGCCAATAAAACAACAGAGTTGTTGATTATTCCTAAGGCATCTGTTTTGAGGTTGTTTCAACATAATGAGCAAATTCTTCTGAACTTTTTAAATGCCATTTCAAATAAGTCACAGTTCTTATCTCAAAAAATAAAATTTTTAACATTCCAGACCATTAAAGGCAAGATAGCAAATTACTTGTTACAGTTATCAGGAGGTAAAGATGGAGAAATAGTTTTGAGTTTATCTCAGAATGAAATGGCAGAATTATTTGGTGTAACAAGGCCGAGTGTTGGAAGGGGTATGCGCGAATTACATAATGACGAAGTTATTGAGGCAAAAGGAAAGAATATTAAAATCATAGACGTAGTTGCTTTAAAGGAATGTTTGAAATAAACATATTGTATATCAAATTTGAAACGTTGTTCTGTCAATGCCCTTTAATACAATATTTAATGAAGTAAATGTTACGAATTTAAATCGAACTTAGGTTAATATCCGGTCTTCCTTTGTTTTATAATTGATGAGTTGGTTATAAAATAGTAGAGATTAATAGTTTCTGAGAACCTGATTTTTTTAAAAATATAAAAAAATGCAGTACCGCACGCAACTTTTAAGGATTTCAGTAGTCATAAGAATAAAGAAACAAAAATAAAAAATGATGAGTATGAAGTTATTTAAATTAATTTTTACTGTATGGGTTGCATTAGTCTTATTTTCGGCTTGTGATGATAATGATGATAACTTTGAAGATATTTGGTTGACTACAGGGACTATTGTAAACTCAAATGACGATTTTTATATTCTTACAGATGGAGGTTCTGTATTTTCACCAACAAACTTAGGATCCATGGCTGATGAATATGAGAATGGTTTAAGAGTACTGTTTAATTATTCTGAAGCGAAGGAAGCTACAGATAATGCTGACTATGATTACTATATCAAAGTTGTTGATATACAGGAAATGTTGACAAAACCTGTTTTTAAATTTACAGAGGAAACAACACCGGATATTATTGATTCCATCGGACATAATCCAATCCATATCGTTGACACATGGATTACAGATGATTATTTAAATGTTCAATTTGAATATTGGGCTTATAATGAAATTCATTTTGTGAATCTGGTTTATGATAGTGAAATGCCAAAGACAGAAGAGGGAGAATATCTATTGGAGTTAAGGCATAATGCTAATAATGATTATTATAAAGATTGGAGTTGGGGAGTTGCTTCATTTAATATTGAAGAATTTCAGGATGAAGCACAAGATACAGTTCAGTTTTTTATAAGAAGTATTGGATTTGATAACGAGTACGAATACAATAAGGTAATTACGTACAGGTATGAGAATCCGGAGTCCTTATCATCTCAAAGGAATTTGAAAAGTACTGGAATCAGAGATGAAAGTTTAGTGAAATAGTAATTATATAATTATAGGTAAAAAAAGAGGTTTGTTAACCTCTTTTTTTTGTTGATGTAAGATTTTGTATCACTTGTGGTTAGTGTGTTTTAAGAGAGCGTGAGCTAAAATAAAATTACTAATTTTTAAGAAAACGTTTGGTAGGTTAAAATTAAATTCCCTATATTTGCAGCGCATTTGAGGAAAACGCTTGCTCAAATAAGCAAAATAATTGAAAAACGGACCTGTAGCATAATTGGATAGTGCACTGCGTTACGGCCGCAGAGGTTAGGGGTTCGAGTCCCTTCAGGTTCACAAAAAAAAGCTACTAAGTATTTTACTTGGTAGCTTTTTTTGTTTATAAAAATATGCCAAAATTTCGGGGATCACGGATCCCACACAATCTCTTGTGGGTTATATCAATAAGATTAACGTAAAGTTATGCAGATAAGGGTTATGTTTCACAAAAGCTTTTAGAACTTCTTTTTATTGACGGACTTTACCTTATAACAAATATCAGAAATAATATGGGTAACGTATTCATGGAAATGATAGATAAGCTCTTATTAAGATAAAGACTTGTTATTAAAGCCATTAATCGAACAAAAATAAAGGTGTAACTCAAATAGAATTGTATTAACCTGAGTTCGACATAAAATTTTGGATTTATCTCATATAATCAATGATTATACAGGTATTCGATAGAACTATGTTTCAGACCGCCTATAAATAGTGAGATTCAATTGAAAATTAAGAAACGAGCATTTTGCGAGTTCAATG
>JBNKRV010000107.1:0-37918 GCA_050296935.1 Marinilabiliaceae bacterium
ATCAATAATGGCTCAGGAGCCTGCATTCGCTTTGTACTCAACCAAAAAGAACCAGTAAATGTAAATGCTGTTTTAAAGCAGCTGGGTATTTCTCCCATAACGGAGGAAGAAAAAGAAGCGTTTATGCCAAAAAACTGGCCTTGGGAAAAAGTGCTGTATTAATCTCCGTGTTCGTTGTTTCCCGATTAAAATGTGTGACGTCCTGTTTTAAATCAGCCCCTAATGGTTGTAATATACTATGTATGAGTGTGATGTGTGGATGTCTAAACATGGGAGGATACAATATCACAAGTACCGGAATCATAAAAACAGGTAAATTTGGATTACAACATAGAAGGTTATAATAAATCAGTCATTAGATTTTTAATTGAATATTATCACCATTTCTGCGTTAGTGTATTTAACGCAGAAATGGCTTTGTTTACAATGCTAAATGATTTTTTATAAAGTCTGTTTGTAACAGATCTGTTGCTTTAAAAATGATATAGCACACCTGCTCCTAACGTAAAAAAGTTGAATCCTCCAATGGTATATTTAGCTTCTCCCACCAAATGAAGTTTGTTGGATAATTTATAACGACCACCTGCACCAATATTAATACCTACTTCACTTCCACTAATATTTGAGTTGCCAAACAGAGTTCCGAATTCTGAAGCCATTTTAATCTTCCAGAATGTAAAGTTTAATCCACCCAAGGCATAGAACATCCTGGAGTCGTCTGAACTAAACACATAATGTCCGTCTAAATCGAGCATAGACCAGTTGGTGTAGTTGCTTTCAAATAGATAGGTGAAAGATGCGGCTCCTTCCCATGTATCATCAATTAGATAAACACCTTTTGCAGAAATTCCAATGCTACTAATGTCAGATGAATAATTTAACCCAAGCCCGCCAAGAATCTTTGAATCTTGAGCTTTAACTGTTGTGGGTAATAATGCCATAACAAATACAATGGCACCAGCTTTTAATAGTGTACTTACTTTTTTCATTTGTTTAAAATTAAGAATTAAGATGAACACAGAGGCACTAAGACACAGAGTTTTTTTGCAATCATCTGCCTGTGTGTAACTTGCTTTTTTTTAGTGATTAAATATTTAGTGAATTCTAGAATTGAAATACTTTTTCATTTTTCATTTTTGCCAAATTTTTGTCATTGTTACTTCATGACAGAATACTCCATTCATGGATAACATGAGAAAAAATGTTACCTTTCAACACTATTTCTTCTTTCTTAACTGCATCATTGTCTGCATCATATCATATGTTCCTCGCAATTCTTCTTCACTCATTTCTCTGGCTTCTTCATCGTTACTCAAGACCAGTTTTTTCCACTCGGGGTATGTCATTTTGCTTATTTTTTCCATTTCTGCATCCATATCCTCCATGCCTTCCATGTCACCCATATCGCCAAACATGCCTTCTCCATCCTCAAGACCTTCTGTTTTTTGAACAGGGAAATCCGGTAACTGAAAATACTTGTCGGAAACTGAAATATTAAATTCAGCTGACTGGGCTAACGTTGTGGTAGTAATACCCATTAAGGTCATTTCCATTTTTAACATGATTCCTTTATAAAGCCACTGTTTCCCTCCTGCAACTTTCCATATTTCACAATCGTATCCTAACACATTTTCATGTCCTATTTTTTCTCCTCCCATTCCTTCCAACATACTCTTACCTACCTCTCCGGCATCACCCTCCGAATGGAAAGCGGCTATCATATTCATGGCCATATCTTTATTGGAATAAATCAGCTTCTGATCAAAATCAACCGAGTAACTCTCTCCGTTTTCCAGCTTATTCATGGTATGATCAGAGGTAGTATCTTCTTTTTTTTGCCCGAACATATTCATTGTAGTTGTTTGGGTCGATTGACTTTCTTTTAGCTCAACGGCTCCCCAGTTTTTAAAGTAGAGGCTTTCGGTTCCTTTCCCTTTTATCACACTGCCCATTACCTTACCTGTATTGGTAGTGTTGTACTTTATTACGCCCGATTTTATTTCGTAGCGTTTCACTTCATTCTGAGCCTTACTATTACACCCTATTAGGATTACAATTAAGCTAAGAATTAAACTTGTCTTATTCATCTGTTTCTGATTTGGATAATAATTATTGTAATTTCTAAATAGATTTCACCTCTACTAAGCAGAATAATACCTCATTTCTATTCGTTCTACCTCTTAAGATACCGGTGTTTCAAAATTAAAAGGGATTATTCAATTGACTGCAATTCATAAACTGAATAATACCCCCAATCACCCAATTTAGTGTCTATTATTTTTGCATAAATACCTATTTTGTCAGTAATCATCCATATTTTTCTACTCTCCCCAGAATCGCCAATTGCTTCCAAAACAGTACAATCAAAAGTACCGGCAGGAGTTGTAATTTGCTCATTCCCAACTAATCTGAAAACATCATCAATTAAGGGATAAAGTGGTCTGGAAAATTCGGTATTTGGGGTGAATTCAGAATCTTCAGGAAGGCTATATCGATCAAATCCATGAAAAATATTATCAATAATAAAACCCTCTTCTTCTAAACTAGCAGCTACATCTGCTATTAATGTTTTAGTTTCAAAAGCTTCTGTACCATTTATCAGGGTAGAATAATTATAAACCAAATGCTTTACTTTTAATAAGCTCATCTTCATTTCACCCCAATTTCTCCATGGCAACTTTTCTTCATCATCGGAGTATTTGTAATCACCCATTTCATTGTAAAAGTCATCTTCAATAAATTCGATTTCTTCCATTTTTTGGGGACTTTGAACTTTCCTTTGTGCCTTGAAAACTTTTCCGTTATTTTCAACCTCAATAGATTTTTCATTAATCTTATTTACTTTACTCTCACCCTTTAGCATATCTTCTCCACGTAGTCCAATCATAATAAGAGACATTTCCTGCGTATCGAAAATCCATGTCCCACTAAATCTGGATTCACTACCTTCTTCTTTTTGAATCATTGAGAATTTATCAGGCTCAGTAAAAGAGACCAGTGTATTTACCTCAGGATACGGTACATCTTTAAATTCCCACATTCCTATAAATCCTGAATTTTTATTGCTCTCAGCAATTTCAATAGCATTTATTTTTTTGTAGAATAACTTTGCCTCATCTTTATCAATTACCAGTTCTTTTTCGTTGAGGGTTACAATTTTTCCTTCACCGTTAAAATCTTTATCGAGTTCCGATTTCAAAATAACGGAATGATGGTTTTTATCATAATCCCAGGTTCCTGCATCCATACCCATAACAATCAATTTTCCATCTTCATTAAATTCAGTAACGAAGTATGGATTTTCAATTTCGCCACTAACTTCAGCTTTTATCATCAACCAACTTCCAACAAGTTTCGATTTCTGGGCATTTGCAATTCCTGTAAAACCTATGAGGATAATCATTAACATCTGTGATATTTTCATGATAATATGAGATTTATATTGAATGAGGCTATTCTCGGGAAAAGCATTTTAAATTTGAAAGAAAAATGTGAGGATGCTAATATTCCTAACTATGCTGTTTAATTAATTAATTTGTATGCGTCAGACTCAATTGTTCCACTAAAACTGTGAGTTTCTGAACTAAGCATAGCAGAACATGTTCCCTGAAAGCTAATTTTAGTTGCCGATTCTCTTTTTACAGATCCGCTATTAGAAAAATAGATTTCATCACTTCCATCGGTTAGCAATAGGTTAGTTCCCATGATTGTAACTGTACCACTTGAGTTTGCTTCATCAAATTGGGTAACTCCACCTACCGATAAGGGAACCGAAGCAACAAGAAGACTAAAATTGTCACCTTCTGATATCGATGCTAAATTCTCCAAATAACCCACTTCTATTGTATTACCTGAAGCGATGGTTTTACCGTCCATTACTACATTGTACTTACCATTAGGTTTAGTAGGTGTACTATCATTATCTTTACTACAAGAGATTAATGCTACACTAAAAATACTTACTAAAATTGCGATGTTTAAAATTGATTTTTTCATAATTAAAAATTTATTTGACTTTTATAGTTAATTAAAAATTTATGGAATTTGTATTTGCATTGGTTCCTTTTCTGCACGACCATGTTCCCGCTTTAGCTTGTATAAAATTAGCTTTTGCACACTTTACTATCCCATCACCTCCTTGGATAACTATTAAGTTACCTTCTGATGTGATTCTACAATCGCTCAATGATGTAACAAACCAGCCCAGATAATCAGCGTTAACTGAACTAGCCAAATCACCGCTTGAGCTGTATAGTTGCATGGTTGGTACATCATCAACTAAACGGTTAAAAACAACTGTAGAATAATCACCGGTTAATAATACCTGTTCATCGTTTAAAATAATATCGTCATTTTGTTTCACCGTATTTCCGGTTGAAGCATCGAGTGTAATAAGGCTGTTTACGATACCCCAGGATTCATCTGATTTGTAACTGGCAGTAACTTTGCCATTTCCAAAAAGTATGGCAGGCTCAGGCAATCCGAAGTTGCATAGTTTTTTCTCCCAATTTTCCTGTCCGTTTGAGATTTTGTATGAATGAATATAGGTTGTATCTTCTACTCCTTCTTCGTAATACAAGTTGCCTAAGCCATCAAAACATGCCCGGTAAGGGTTTGCTGCAACATCGTTGGGATCATAGGGTTTAAAATCGCTCCAGGATTTGGTAGAGAGGGTTCCGTCATCTGTCAAAACAGTTATGCCTATCTCCCAAGGCCAGGGCAACCTATAGTCGGAGGCTACACAAATAGTATTTTGGCATACACTTATTTTTGTGTCAACATGTTTGTCCATTTTATAATCCCACTTAACCGACCCAGAGCTGACTTCTAATGCCGTGATTTTTGAATTATAGTTTGATGATTGAGCAACATATATAGTTCCGTTACTATAAGCCATATCGCTAAATGATATGCTTAATGTTGTCGACCAAATTTGGGATCCATCATTTATATTGTATGCTGCAATAACATCCCATTGATAGGATAGAATAAGTTTATCATCAGCAAGCATTATTTCAGAACTTAAATAACTACCAAAAGGAATGGTTTGATCCCACCTCACTGCTCCATTTTTATCAAGAGAATACAGAAAATACTCATCATTTGCTTTCGCGAAAAAATAGGAGTTGTCGTTATTGTCCAATACTAGATCGGTTAATAGTGCATCATATTCGTCAATTTGATACTCCCAAAGTGCTAACGAATTATTAGCTGTGTCCTGATTATTATCTGGATCATCAGGTATTGGCGTTATATCTTCTTTTGTACAAGAAGCGAATGCTAAAACAATAGCAATGAAAACTAAAGGTGTTTTTCTCATCTTTCAAAGTATTTATTGTTATATGATTAATTAGAATTTTACGAACTCTACCCGGCGGTTATTGGCTTTTCCTTCTGGAGTGATGTTTTCGCCAAGGGGTTTACTTTCGCCCCAACCAGTCGATTTCAGCCGATTGGAAGATATGCCCATGCTGACTAAGCGATCCATAACGGCTTTGGCACGTGCTTCGGAAAGTGTTTGATTGGTAGCCTCATCACCATCGCTGTCAGTGTGTCCTTCCACACTAAACTTCAGGTCGGGTTGCTTTTGCATCAATTGGTAAATTTTATTGATCGCCCCGTTACTTTCCGGTTTTATAGTGGCTTTGTTTACATCGAAGCGGATACCGTTTACAATAATTTTTCCGTCGGATAAAACACGGTCGTAGTATTTAACACCTCCTTTTGCAATGCGGATGTTTTTGAAATAAAATGGTTTGTCTTCACCCAGATCAGCCCAATATGCCTCTAAGCTAAGCCCGCTTGGGTTACCTTCATAATGAGGAATGTTTATCACACGTGTATCATCCATATACACCTTTAACTTTCCCTTTGTAAAAGCAATTGAAATATGAATCCAACGCGCTTTTTCGTTCCAGGTATAATCGTAATCGGGTTGTTCTCCACTTACGCCACTATTTTTTTCAGAAATAGAATTATAACTGATATCCATATACATGTTTGAATTATTCTTTTGATTTTTATTATCATACAGGTAAACTGAAATTCTATTTCCTTTTGCAGGCCTGTAAAAATCAAATTCGATGGTAAATACATCTGGCAGGTAATCTTCTGTTGGGTTTTTCAGATAGGGGATTATCTTTGGACAACCATCAATAAACATCATTACATTTTCGCCATTTACATAGGCAATTTCAACCTGTCCTTTCACTAAATCCCAACGACTGGGAAACTCTCCATTTTCTTCATCTGCACCGGGTGAATCTTCAAAAATAACTTCATCACCAGGTACGAAATCAAACTTACTCCATTGTACATTCATCGCTTGAGTTGGTTGTTCCGATATATGTTTCTCTGTAATAATTTTGGCATCAGTTTGCGGTTTTTCTTGCACCGGGTTAGCCTCTTTTGTCATTGTTTTCTTTTTCTTCTTCTTTCCAAAAAGACTTCCTATTCCTTCTTCTAATTTATCAAATCCTGCGTCAACCCCTTTTTCAATTTTTTTATTCGCTCGTTTTGCCCCTTGTTGTTTGGTTTCCTGTTTAGGATCAATTAGTTCTTGTGAATAACTCAATGTGGATATAAGCAGCACCAATCCGGTTATCATTACCATTACTGTTTTTTTCATAGCGATTTGTTTTACCATTTAAAATTAACTCAAGATTTTAAGCTCTTCATGTGTAAACCTGAATACGACACGGTTAACCTTGAAAGCGCTCCATTTTCTCAACAAACTGCATAACCACACTTTTTTTTCTGGTACTAACCGGAATAACACATTGATTAGTAAGCTCCAATTCTATATTATGGCGCTTGTGAATTCGTATAATGTGTTGCATATTAACAATATAAGATTGATGAGAACGTATAAAACTATGTTTTACTAAGCGTTCCTCCAGAGATCCAATGGAGAGTGAAGTGGATATTTGCTCTCCATTACTTAAAAAGAATATGGTGGATGAATTGTGGCTTTTGCAATATAGAATTTCAGCAAATGCTACAATATGATAAGCATCGTTATTAGAGAGTAATATTTTTTCTTCAAATTGATTCATAATGAATGATTATGGCGTAAAAGTAATACGCAGTCGCCATATGAAATCATCTCAATTTGAAAGCGTAGAATATCAACTTGAAAGTGTAGAATTAATTACAATAAATGTAAAGGGAGTATTTTTATCATTAGTGTCCGGTATAAACTATTTAACCTTAGCATAATCTTTATTTCTAACGGATTATAAGGTATCTTTCAAATATCAGGGTAGCATTTCCGCCTTCATGAAAAAGCGTTAAAAAAATCAGTAAACGAAACGTTAATAAAGAAAAGCTGTTTGAACGCAATGAGTTCTTTTCTTTTAGTGAAGTGCACTGATTTTTAGGTTTTTCATGTCAGCGGCGGCTCTTTTTGTTTACTTTTTTCGAGCTGTAGCGAAAAAGTAAAAGCCTGTCAGGCTCGAAGACAAAGGTTAACAAATAATTAAAATCGAATATTTACCGGACAATAGTGTATTTTTATAAGAAATCAGAGTTAAAATGTAATATCGGACAAATTATAGATCATTCATCCTATCCAGCACTTCTTGTTTTCGTCTGGTAGAAATAGGAATCTCATTTCCATCATTCATCACAATAAATCCACCATCCGTTTTATCTATTTTGCTAATCGCATTAAGATTGACCAGATAAGATTGATGTGGTCGGATAAAAGCGTAATCAGAGAGTAAATCAGCATATTCTTTTATACTCTTTGAAACCATAATTTTTTCGCCATTGCTAATATAAAAGGTAGTATAACTATTGTCACTTTTACAGAATAATATATCAGAAACAGACACCAGATGAAGTGATCCGGCAGTTTTTAAAACCATTCTTTTTGCATCTGAACTATTGGTGTAATGCTGTTGAAAATTTTCTGCCTGCATATCGTTTGTATCATTATCTAATTGATCAATGGCCTGTTGAACCGCATGGCAAAACTCATGCTCATTTACCGGCTTAAGAATGTAATCCATAGCACTGAATTTTATGGCTTTAATGGCATATTGGTTATATGCTGTAATAAATATTGGCCTGAAAGTATAGGGTTTACATTTCTGGAGCACCTGAAAACTGTTTCCATCTGCCAACTCAATATCCAGTAATACCAATTGAGGTTTGGTTTTTGTAATTACTGAAATGGCTTCTTGCACACTACCTGCTTCTCCAACAATTTCTATATCAGAAAAATTAGTCTGCAAATACAATCTATTTGTTTCTCGCAATTGATCCTCATCCTCAATTATTACAGCTGTTATCATACTAATTTAATATTGGAATTTCTATTTTAACTGATGTTCCGGTGGTTAATGGATTAATTTTACGCCTATCACAAACTTCAAGGCATATATCTTTTTTTATCTGCTTTGCCAAAACAATTCTACGCTTCTCAAATATATTCATCGACATAGATCTGTGTAGCTTTGATTCATTCTTCTTACCATGATCTATTCCTACACCATTATCTGCAATTTCAATATGCAGAACAGCATCTTTTTCTTCGAATTTTAACTCAAGTAATCCTTTGTAATCAATATTGTTCAACCCGTGCTTTATGGCATTTTCAACAAACGGTTGTATCAGCATGGGTGGAATATTAATAAAATCTATCTCTAAATCTTCATCGTAGGTTATTTCAAAGTCAAAACGATTCTGGAGCCTCATTTTTTCCAGTTCCATGTAATTACGCAAAGTATTTAATTCATCAGAGATGGATACAAACTCCTGATCTGATTGTTCGAGAATATTTCGTGTTAAAGATGCAAAATTATTAAGGTATCCGGCAGCTTTCCGGGTTTCGTTATTAAGCATAAAATTCTGAATACTCCCCAATGCATTAAATAAAAAGTGTGGGTTCATTTGAGAGCGTAATAATTGTTGTTTCAGGCGCTCCTGACGTTGGGTGTTTTGCGTTTTGCGTTTGTAGTAAAACGTGACTCCGGTAATTAGCGATAAAAGCAAAATCACAGAAATCGAAATCCAAAGTATATTGCGTTGCTTTTTTATCTGATTTGATGCTGTGAGTAATTCTATCTGATTCTCTTTTTTCTCCGTTTCATAGGCCACATCCATATCTACGATATTACGTCTTACTTCCTCATTGCGCAAAGAATCTTTTAATTCGTAATGCCTGTCTTTCCATCGTAAAGCGCTCAGATAGTTTCCCAGAGCCTGTTCGCAATTACTTTTTATTTTGTAGCACCTTATTTGCTCATCGGGGTATACATTTAACTCATCAATCTGAAGAAGTTCTTCGATATATTTGCTCGCATTTACAGGTTGGTTGTTTGCCAGATAGAGTTCTGCCATCAAGTTAAGATGATTGATATATTGATACATTCCCTCCTCTTTGCTTTGAAGATGGTAAGCCCTCCTGGCTGCTGATAAAGCCTCAGGTATCCTGTTTTGTACTTTTAAAACATTGGCCTTATTTGCATTTGCCACCGCAATACCTTTTTTATTATCATTTTTACTGCTAAATATTTCCAGCGTATCATAGTAGCAAAGGGCATCATCATAACGTTCTTCTTTTTCCGCAATCCCGCCCATATCATTATAAATAGCGCATTTAGCCTGCACTGATGCAAGATTTTTATGATTAATGAGGGAATAGCCTTTATTAACATACTTTTTCCACTGAGCAATTTGTCCGGAAATCTTAAAACTTTCTCCTAACTTTTGATAGAAAAACACAATATCTGTTGAGTCTTCTTTTTCTTCTTTCAACTTCACAGCCCTTAAACTACATTCTACCGCTTTTTTAAATTCGCCAAGCTGAGTGTATTCATCTGCCAAATTGATTAAAATACCAGCTGTTCGATTTGGTTCATCAACTATGAAGGCTGCGTTAAGCGCAAGGTTTAAATATTTTAGGGCAGAGTCTGATTTCCCCTGCAGGCTGAGATTACATGCCAGGTAATTTCCAATGGTTGAAATTCCTTTATTGCTTTTAAGATTTATTGCAATTGACAAAGCCTCTCGCAGCGCAGCATTACTTTTGTTAAAATTGCTTTTTTTATCGAAATATTTCCCCAATTTGTAAAATGCCCGCGAAAGGTTTAGGCTATCGCCTGATGATTGGTGTTGCCGAATAAGTGTTTGCAATGAATCAAGTTCGGTGTTGTCCTGAGGTTGAGCCATTACACAAACCTGTAACAGCGTAAGAAAAACCAATAGCAAGCCTTTGTTTTTAAACTTTTGTTTCTTCATTTTGCATCAACTATAATTCAACAATTTTAATATATTTAATTGCTTTAAGCACTGAAAAAGACGGAGTAAGACTGTTAATTTTGATATATGGTTTGCATGATGCGTTTTGGATACCAGAAACCGGAATATAAAGAGAGAATAACCAGTTAATATTTTTTTTCTTATTTATCATTATCTCAACTTAAAATTGGAATTTCTATTTTAACTAATGTTCCGGTGGTTAATGGATTAATTTTACGCCTATCACAAACTTCGAGACCTATAGTTCGTTTTATTCGCTTTGCCAAAACAATTCTACGCTTCTCAAATATATTCATCGACATAGATCTGTGTAGCTTTGATTCGTTTTTCTTACCATGATCTATTCCTACACCATTATCTGCAATTTCAATATGCAAAACAGCATCTTTTTCTTCGAATTTTAATTCAAGTAATCCTTTATAATCAACATTATTCAACCCGTGCTTTATGGCATTCTCAACAAACGGTTGTATCAGCATGGGTGGAATATTAATAAAATCTAACTCTAAATCTTCATTGTAGGTTATTTTAAAGTCAAAACGATTTTGCAGCCTCATTTTTTCCAGTTCCATATAGTTACGCAAAGTATCCACCTCATCCGAAACGCTTACAAACTCCTGATCAGAATGTTCGAGAATATTGCGCGTTAGCGATGCAAAGTTATTGAGGTAGCCGGCAGCTTTACTTGTTTCATTTTTAAGCATGAAATTTTGAATACTCCCCAATGCATTAAATAAGAAGTGTGGATTCATTTGAGATCGTAACAATTGTTGCTTAAGCATTTCCTGACGTTGAAGGTTTTCTTTTTTATTGCGGATAAAAACAAACAAGCCAATGATTAACACAAGAACGAGTACAGTAGTAGCTGCAATAAACAGCCACATTCGTTGATTTTTAATTTCGTTATCGGCGGTAAGAAGTTCAATGTGTTGCTGCTTTACTTTAGTTTCATATTTAGTTTCTAATTCTGCCACATGGTTTTTAACATCAGATGATTCTATTGAATCCCGAACCATGTAATGTTGTTGCAAATAACTGTTTGCCTGCCTAAAATTATTTTTTGAGCTATAAAAATCTGCCAAAAACTTCAGTGTGTTGCTTTGTTCGCTAAGTAAATGACCCTGCTTTGCCAATTGTAAAGCATTATTGGCAAAATACATCACCGAATCGTATTGACCAACCTCCTTATAGAGTTTTGCGAGAGCTAAATACTCTGTTGTGGTACTTATATTGTTCGAAACTTCTTGTGATAATTTCAACGACTTCTTGTGGTAAAAAATAGCGCTATCCAAGAGTTCCTCTTCGTAAAAAATATTTGCCATATTCCCTATGCCCTCAGCAATTCCTAATTTCCATCCTATTTGCTCCGAATTAGAGATCACCTTTCTATAACAAACAATGCTACTGTCATGTAATCCTCTATTATTATAAATAACTCCAAGTTGATCATAAAACAGCGCTTTATTTCGGGGAGTAACATTATCTCTTTTGCTCATCTCATTCTTGGCCAATTCCAAATAAAAATCCATTTTCTCCATATCGCCAAGAAGCTCCTGAATAATGGATAGTTTGATATAGTTATTGAACATACGCTCACTATTAATCACTTTTCGAATTTCCAGTGATTTTAACTGACAATCAACTGCCTGTGTATAGTTCCCCATATCCTTATACACTATTCCCAAATTCTCGTAGCTATTAGCTGCAAGCTCTTCATTTTTTTGCGCAAGGTTAATTTCCAGTGTCTTGTAGAAGTAATTTAAGGCTTCGGTGTTTTTGCCCAGGATACAGTTTGATATCCCTAATTTATTATAGGCTTCTGCCAGATAAAAACTATCGGTCTTCTCTTCTTGTAAAAGTAACATTTGCTGCACTACTCTTTCGTACTGTTCCCAGTCACCTTCATTTTGGTAGCAGTTGGATAATGCTTTCAGAATTTTCTGCTTGTGTAACCAATCGGTTGCTTTTTCATACACCAAATTAAGGCTATCAATTTTAGTCTGAGTGTTGTAAGATGCATTAACACTTTGTGATAATAGGATAATTATAAGTAATGAAAATAATTGACGACTGGAAGTCATTTGGTTTTAAGTAATTGTTGTTTATAGTCTGGTTAAATCTCTAAAAGTAGAATATTAATACCAAAGCTCAAAATCACCTCAATAAAACCTGTTTAGTACCTGTCCGTAAAGTCAGGTGTCTGGAGTATAAAGTTTAATACAAGGTGTGTAAAAAAATCAAACCGCAGTATACCAGCGTATATGAAGATCTGGATTTTGAGCAACAACGCAGTAGCCGGACTTTATAGACGAACACAAATTAGTAATTGCTCGAAAACTCAGGTGGCAGATAAGAAAGCTTCATTTTTGAGGCTTTCGAAGCTCGGAAAGTGTGAGTTTACAACCGTAAATGATCATTCTGAGAGCAAGAGTAACAGCCTGCCCCGATTATTTCTGGGAAAAAATGGCGTTTTCTTGCAGACACTATTTATATAAAACAATCGCAATCAGCAATATCAGTTACTTCTTGTTTTTTCATTAAGGCATTAAGGATTCCTGATTAATTGTGTTTCGAACGGATGCTTAAATAGTTGTAAGCTTAATTGATTTTGTGGTTTGAGTTAATTATATCTGCAAGTTATTTAACTGTAATTGAGTCATAACCATGCATTTGTATTGTTTATTGTGCCAATATCTATTGTTGTATATTTTGGGTTATCAACACCTTGATATTACAATGTTTAAATAAGGCATTTTGATTTATCATTTTAATTAATGATTTGGTTATTTTGTGTTTGATGCGTAAAAATATGTAAATTATAATTCATAAAGTTAATGGTAGAAATCTTTATTATTAATGTAATAATTTCGATATTGATGTGCTATTAATTTTTTTTCAGGAAAAATATTTGTTTTTAAGAGTTTTCTTAAAAGCCTGATGGTATTGGTCAGTAGAGGCAATGTCGGGAGAATGACGTGTTAATGTCAAGTAATAAACTTCAATAATAAATGATGGATCAATAAATTTGATTGTAAATGACGAATATGAAACAACCAGACCTCGGCAGAAAAATATTTGAGATTCGAAAGCTAAAAGGATTGACTCAGGAAGAGTTAGTTCAAAGATGTAATATTAATGTTAGAACACTCCAGCGTATTGAAGCAGGAGAAGTAATGCCACGAACATATACGCTTAAAGTTATCTTCGATGTTTTGGAATATGATATGTGTTTATTGAATAAATCATCTGATGTTATTTCGAATCAAAGATCTTTTTCTAAAATCAGGAAATGGTATACACATGGTCGTCATCATTTAAATTTATTGTTTGACTTAAAAGTAAATACCATGAAAAAAGTATCTGTATTATCGATTTTAGTAATTACATCAATCATTTTTATTATAGGTTCTGGTATGAGCCGAAATAGAAACAAGCTAACAAATAAGTTAATCGGGGAATATAAACTTGTATCAATGTGGGATCATGGCAAAATGCGGGATGTTCAAATTCCACGATTTCTGAAGTTTACTGATGACCAGGAGTTTGTAACATCATTGAATAATGGAAACCGATATAATTCAGGAAGTTATTATGCTATAACTGACAGTACTTTTATTACCATTCATGATTTATGTGATGGAACACTTGCCGAAAGTGCAAACAAGTATAATTATAGTATTGCTGAAGATACATTAAAGTTTAATGGATTCTATATGTTACCTATAAGTGTTGATGAATATAGAAAAGAATATATCGATGAAATATGGGTGCGTATTAAATAGATGTCTGTGTGGAATTAATGGAAAGTAGTTTATTTCTTCATATAAAGAGAGTTGCTTTAGTATAAGTGACTCCTTTTTTATTTTTTAGTTGATGATGAGATCTACGTAAGAGTTGTTTTAATCTTAAATAAATTCATTACAACAAACTCATTTAAAAGAACTACTTTTGGCTGAGTAAAAATACATAGAGGTACAAATCTTACAGTAGTTGTGTGTATGAAATTTTACATACAACAGCGTTGCACTTCAGTAACGTTTAATTAATAGCTATTATGAGATTGGTATTAGACCTTTATGAGATTAAACAAATTGCAAAACTGAAACGTCAGGAAAATACTTCTTTTCGTTTATATCTTGAGGGATTGGATTCGGAAAAGACAGACAGGATTGTTCATAGACTGAATATAGAAATTGCCGGACAAATAGACTGTGTAAAGTGTGGCAACTGTTGTATGAATCTTCGTCCCGTTGTTGATGTTCAGGTGCTTAAGCTTTTTGTGAAAGATGAGGATATGGAGGAATATAAGTACTCATGGGGATTTCCGTGTAAGAATATTGATGACAAAAAGTGCACTATCTATCAGGACAGACCTGAAGAATGTAGGCTATATCCGTATTTAGATACCGATAATTTTATTGAGAGACTTCATGGAGTACTCCAGAATTATGAAATATGTCCTATCGTTTATAATGTTTACGAAAGTTTAAAAGTGGAGTTAGGATGGACTTATATAGCTGCTGAGTTTTAATGCTCATGCCGGTTCTGTATGAATGACTTTCCATATGTATAAAATAACAATTGGCAGGTAACCTGCACCAAAATGTGTTTATGTCCGGGGGCGGCCAATACTACAATTGCAATATAAAATCAGTAAGATTCTGTTCAGCATTTAATTTTAGTTTTTTACGCAAGCGTGACCTGTGATTTTCCACCCCTCTGACCGAAATGCCTAATAATGGTGCAATTTCTTTTGACGATAAGTTAATCCTCAGATACGCACATAGTTTTAAATCACTCGGGGTTAGTTCCGGATAAGTATCTTTCATGGACAATAAAAATTTCTCATGAGCATGATCAAAGTTTGTTTCAAATAATTTCCAATCATCCTGTCCGGATATATTATTGTCAATTTTCTCTATAATATCCTGATAGTATTTGTCAGGATACCGATTCCCAAGTTTTTGTTTGTAACGATACATGTTTTGCTTTAGAGATAACAGAAATTCATTTTTCCGTATAATACCAATAGTAGAACTAGCCAATTGCTGACTTTTAAAAGACAGATCAGCCCTCAGTTTTTCATTTCTCAGTTTAATCATTTCTTTTTCTTGCGCTTCTCTTTTGCGTTTTTCGTTGCGTTTTACTTTTCGGACAGTAACTTGTTTAGAGTAAAATATGAAGAACATAATGAGTGAAAAGTAGGTGACAATTGCAATCTTCGATTTATAAAAAGGAGGATTGATAATTACAATAAGCTTGTGTTCCTTTGAACTTTTACCCCAGTTATTTACAGCTCTCAGTTTAATAACATAATTTCCGGTTGGCAATCGGTTGATGTGTATATAGGGTTTGTCCTGAAGCGACGACCAGTTTTCCATTAAACCTTCAACTATATACTGAAACTTTATAGGGTAGCTGTTGATAAAAGGAAAAGAGTATTTTAATTCAATGCTGTTTTTTGTGTGAGGTATGGATAGTGGCACATTTGCCGGTGCAATGCTACTTTTGTTTTCATATCTGTCTACAAGATATATATTGCGCAGAGAAGGATTGTGATTTTCAATCTCATATCCATCTTTTTCAGAATCAGTATTGATGATAGCATAGCCATTTTCGAGGCATACAAATACCTCAGATTGAGTTAATGGAATAATGTTTTCATAAAAAGGGATCAGGTTATTGTTAAACAGGCTGAGTGGATATTCATTGAGCTTTTTAACCAGGTTAGACTGAATTAGAAATTTTGCCATGCCCTTGGTAGATATAAACCAATATTCATGGTTTGAAGTGGGAATTATTTTATGTGATATGGCATATTCCTTTAGTTGATTGTTGAGCTGATCATATGGGATTATGGAATCATTTAAATCATCATAAGTATAAAGTCTTTCCCCTGTAGTAAAAACCACCCTCCCTTCCACTTTAAATACGCGGTAATTATTATTGGTATTTTCCACACTGGCAGAGTGGTTATTGTAATATTGAAAAGAAAGTACACTATCTTGTCTGTCATTCAATCTGAGTTTATATAGCCCGCCATATAAATGACTTGCCCATAGGTTGTTCCGGTGGTCAAACTCAATATATCTGATGAGGTTGCTAAAATCCTTAATCACATGAGAATATTTCCATTCTCCGTTTGATTTTTTATAAACAGTCAGGTCGTTATAGGTACTCTGTATGAGGGTTTCAGGAAGAGAAGGTGATTTGATTATAGAATAGCCTCCGGTTCGGTCTGATATTTTTTTAACAGAATGATTGTTAATAAGAAAAGTACCTGAATTATGCCCGATGAATAACGAGTGATCAATAACCTTACAATCCCATACCTGATCCTGAGTGTGGGGCACCAGGTTAAAAGTACTGGTATTATCATGCCATGGTTTTTTAAAAAGGCCCTGATTAGTACCAATATATAACTGTTGATTATACAGCGCTGCACTATATACAGCTCCAGGCTTTTCGTTATGTATTAATCGATATGATTTATTTTTAGAAAGAGATATAAAGTCAATTCCTCCATCCATAGCCACCCATAAATTGCCATTATAATCCTGAGCCAATCCAAGTACCGTGTTACTCTGAAGTCCGTTTTTCTGATTAAAATGGTAATGGATTTTTTCGGCAGGATTCATATACTTGATGCCATCCAGTATGGTTCCTATAACAATACTTCCATCTGTAGTTAATAGACCTCTGTTGATCTTATTTCTACTATTGTATGTTTTTGAATCATCGCAATATGTTGATATTGTCTTATTTACCGCATCATATATGTATAATCCACTGGATTCGGTTCCGATATAATACTTATTTTCCTGAGGAGACTGACAAAAGAAACGGATCTCTTTATTCATGAAAAATTCACCCTTAAAAAACGGCTTGAATTCCTGATCTATAATTTTATATATCCCTTTATCTTTGAGTGCTATATAAATATCATCATTTGTTTTTGTAGCAAAAGTAATTAATCCTTCATCCGGTTTAATCGCTTTCATTTCATTTGAATCATAAATATAAATTCGTGAAAATGAACGAAAATAGACTCTGTTGTCTTTGATCAGTATATTCCAGAATTCTTCATTAGTACTAAAATATGCTTCGCCCATTTTTTTCAAAGAATGATAGGTCAGTTGATTAAACTCATCCCGTATCCAATACCCCAATTCGCGGTATCCACCCGTGTATATAATTCCGTTATCATCAACAGCTACGGTACGGATTATGGATCCGTTCTGAGAGGGATATAACCTCCACGAAATACCATCAAATTCCAATAGTCCCATGCTGTTTCCAAAATAGGTGTACCCGTATTTATCAAAGGCAATAGACCAGTTTTGACTGGCAGCATGATATTGTTTTTTGGTAAAGTTCACAATATCCGGAGTTACAACTGAGGCGTTCAGCCTATTCTGGACATAGCATAAACCAAAAGTGATAATAAACCAAATGAAGCTTTTATTTATAATTTTTGTAAGCATTTGTTAATGCGCTTGTTTTGTTGGGTTTACATGAATAATGTGGGTGACTGATAAATAAACATACAAAGACACATGTCCTGTTTTTCAAATGGTATTTACACCTTAAAATAAGCTATAAACAGGTCTGTTTTAACTCAATGCATAAACATTTATTAACATTTATATACAATTTACTGATAAAAATTATATTTCACAATAGCCATAAAATCAGTATTTAAAGAGTTTTGTTTAGGTAGGTGTGAGGTAATAATGAGGTTCTATATAAACAAAAATTAACATTGAGTGCTGTTGGTGATGTGTTTTATTTGACTTTGGAGATGAGTCCCTATACTTTAGGCATAGCTAATAATAAAAAAATCAGACATCATGAAAAAAATTATTAATGTTATTTCCTTATTGTTGGTAACAACCATGCTTTTTGCACAAGAACAGGTGACTGTAAAAGGCAAGGTAACGGGTACCGATAATTCAGGGATACCAGGAGTTTCCATTGTAATTCAGGGAACCTCACAAGGAACCATCACCGATGTTGATGGTAACTATTTAATAAATGCTGCACCTGATGCTGTAATAGAGTTTAGTTTTATAGGGTACGCAACACAGCAGGTAGCCGTAAATAATCAAGAGGAAATTAACATCATATTGCAGGAATCGGTTGAAGGATTAGAAGAAATAGTTGTTGTTGGATATGGAACTCAGAAAGTTAAGGATTTAACTTCCTCAATAGTGACAGTCAAAGCCGATGAGATTGTTAAAACACCAACAGGTCAGACTATGCAGGCGCTGCAAGGAAAGGTTGCCGGAGTGCAGGTTGTCAACTCCGGAGCTCCCGGTAGTGAGCCAACAGTTCGGATCAGAGGTGTGGGATCATTTCCGGGCAGTAGTAATTCATCGCCGCTATATGTGGTGGATGGAATGTATTTTGAAAATATTGATTTTTTGAATCCGTCTGACATACAAACATTATCCGTATTGAAAGATGCTTCTGCATCAGCTATTTATGGAGTGCGCGCTGCTAATGGGGTTGTATTAATCACCACCAAAAAAGGCTCGTTGAATTCAGAAACCACCATTACTTATGATGGTTACTATGGCATTCAGGTTCCGCAAAATGTATTGAAGATGGCTAATACAGAGCAATTTGTAAATTACATTAACCAAACGGGATCTGCAGCGGATATCAGTTTTATAGACAATTCGATGCAACGCTACGGAAGAAGTCGTGTGAACCCCAATGTGCCTGATGTCAATACCGACTGGTATGCTGAAATCATGAAATCATATGCAGCTCAGCAAAATCATTCCTTATCCATTTTAGGTGGCAATGATCTGACATCTTATTCGTTAGGCATTAGTTATTTTGATCAGGAAGGACTTTTAGAAGCCAGAAACTCCTATGAGAGAATAAACCTCCGGTCTGCCATTGACCATCAGGCCAATAATTGGCTTAAGGCCGGAGTTAATTTTAATGTAAGTAACGGTACGCAATACATAGCAGATGATGCTGCCTGGTTTAATGCCTATCATGCAGTGCCTGTTATGCCTGTATCTGACAATGAAAACCTGGCGGAACTAATTGCAGGAGGAACTGAAAATCCGAGTAATTATGCAAGTGCTCAGCTGTTAGGTTATCGTGGAGCTCAGAATCCGTTCTTTCCACTTATCTACAGGAATCACAAGCATAATGTCAGGAAAGTGCTTAGTGGTATTTATGCAGAACTTGAACTGATACCGAATAAGCTGACTTTTAAAACGAATTACAATGTTGCAATGATGTTTTTGAAAGGAAGGAACGTTGGTTTACCTTACTTTGTAACAGATGATAGCAACAGACTTCTTTCATCGATAAGTTCACTCAGAAGAACAGATATAAACCAATTCTGGGATAACACGCTGAGCTATAGCGACAGTTTTGGTGACCACAACTTCACTGCTATGGTTGGTACATCATACAGAGATGAGTGGTTTGATGAATTAACTGCATCTGCAGATAATATCCCCGGCAACGAAAATGCATGGTATATTGGTCAGACATTATCTGAAACATCAATAGATGCTGATGATAATGCTGAGCGTTTGCATGGTTTATCTTACTTCGGACGGATGTCTTACAACTATAAAAGTAAATACATTGCCTATGCCACCCTGCGTGTTGAGGGGACTCAGAAATATCAGGAAACGTGGGGAACATTTCCGGCCTTCGGACTTGGTTGGGTTGTAACAGAAGAAAACTTCGTACCCAAAGGAGATATTCTTAATTATCTTAAAATCAGAGGAGGATGGGGAAAATTAGGTAACGATAGAATTGCACGTCAGGATGGTGCAAATACAACAGAATCTGAATTTTTGGCCATTGATGATACTCAGGTGAATGGAACTGTAACAACCAGTACTTTTGGATATTTAGGCTGGGAAATAGTTACAGGGACAAATATTGGAATAAATGCTCAGATGTTACAAAATCGTTTAAGCATTGAAGCCGATTACTTTGTACGAGATACCGAAGATGCTGCCATACCGGTCAGTCTCAAACTGCAGGCGGGAAGTGTACTTCGGAATGTTGGTACAATCAGAAACTCAGGTTTTGAAATGGTAGCCTCATGGAATGGAAGAATTACCAATGATTTGAAGTATACCATTGGAGGTAATATTTCAACGCTTAAAAATGAAGTTCGCGACTTATATGGTCAGGCTTTTATTGATGGTGGTCAGGCTGAATTTCGCCAACGATCACAGGTCGGAGAACCCTTGCTTTCGTTCTATGGATATGAGGTAGAAGGAGTTTATCAGAATCCTGCAGAAATTAACAATGATCCCATAGCTGTAGCAAATAGCCTTGTGCCCGGTGATTTCAAATTTAAAGATCAGCAAAAGGAAGGGGAAGAAGGCTACGGTGAAATTAATGATGATGATAAAGTTTTTCTGGGTTCCTATATTCCTACTTTTAATTATGGAGGTTCCATTGGTCTTACCTATAAAAAAATAGAATTCTCCATGAATATAATGGGGCAATCCGGTAATAAAATCCTGAACCGGAAAAGAGGAGAGATTATCTGGACTAATGACACAAATATTGATGCAGATCTGGCTTCCGGATTATGGAATGGAGAGGGTACATCCAATAAATATACTTCTGCTGCAGGGTTAAGAAAAGGGTGGAACCAGAATTTCAGCAATTTTCTTCTTGAGGATGGCGCTTTCTTCAGAATTCAGAACATTCAATTGGCTTACAATATTAAAGGAGATCAACTACTTGGCCCGGGAATGCCTGATGCCAGAGTTTATGTTACTGCAGAGAAACCATTAACAGTATTTAAATACAACGGTTTTAATCCGGAGGTTCCGGATGGTATTGACCGGCAGTTTTATCCGGTACCTGCTATATATACAATAGGTGTAAGTCTTAAATTTTAAGTACTTAACAACAAGAAACGAGCCTGGAGTAAAAAAATCAGACAAGAGAAGGTTTGTTTAAGCGAGTTCCATCGAATGCATTTGAAAATCTAAATAATAATGAGATGAAAATAAAATATTTAATAACATATTTTGTACCCGTATTTATATTTGGGGTGCTGCTGATTTCGGTCAATGGATGTACTGAAAAACTGGATGAACCTTTTGAAGACGAGTCTTTTACGAGTGATGTGGATTATACTATTGGTGACGACATTATATTACCGCTTCTGGGTGCGTATTATGAGTTGGCTTTTAATACAAAATGGGAAACGGGTGTAACATTAGGAATCCGGGGCGATGACGTCAATGCTGCCGGTGACCAGGTTCCGATGCTGGAGCAGGATGTTTTCACTTATCTGCCAAGCCACTGGAATACACTTTCTGTATGGCAAACTCAATACAATACTATAATAAATACTATTACGGCAATGGATGAAGTTGAGAAATACAGATCTGCCGCAAATAACGATGCCCTGGTAAATCAGTATATAGCTGAATGCAGAACCATAGTTGCATATGAATATCTGATCCTTGCAAAGGCTTTTGGAAGACTTGTTGTTATTGACCAACTTGATAATATTCAGATTACACCAGCCAGTAACAAAGAACAGGTAATGCAATACATCGTTGATGAAATGGATGAAGTGATTCCGCTTTTACCGGATATGAATCCAAACAAGCGAAGTGATATTCGTGGAGGTATTACACGTTATACCGCATATGCCCTGCAGGCTTTGGCATACCAGGAAATGGAAGATTACCAGGGTGCCGCAACCGCAGCTGCAGCTATCATCGGTTCCGATGAATATCATTTATCTGATGATTATTACCACCTTTTTAAAAAAGCAGGAAAATTAAATGATGAGATCATACTTGAAATACAGTATTCTGATTTTAATTCGGGTACCGGTGACCAGTTCCGACATGAGTTTGGTCCTTATGGAACATCGTGGATTCCAGCTAGATCCGGAGCTGGTGGTGGATGGAATTTTTATGAGCCCACCAAAAAGTATATCAAGTTTATGCTGGACAGGGGTGAAACAGTTCGGCTTGAAACGTCAGTGGTTTGGACACCTGACGGAATAACTGAGATTCAAAATGAATGGGGTACATTACCGGTATGGATAAACAACAAGAACAGGGAAGGTGATGAATTCATTAACACCCCGCGCAAAAAGTGGGGAGCAGGTAAGCTTATACAACCATCAACAGAACTGATTGAAGGAAGGAATGATCCCGGGAGTAATAAAAATTTCATCGTTATCCGTTATGCCGAAATGCTTCTGGTATACGCTGAAGCCTTAACAAGGGGGGCAAGTAGTAATATTTCAATGACTGCTGATCAGGCAGTGAATCTGGTTAGGGGAAGAGCCGGAATGGATCCTGTCAGTGGAGTAACTACACAAAATGTGCTGGATGAAAAGCTTGCAGAGTTGGGTACAGAATGGGATATCAGGTTTTATGACATGGTGCGAACAGGAAATACCGCTGAACTTAGTTATGAAGGCAGGACTTTTACTATGGACAAAGCATATTTTCCAATACCGGCAACTCAACTTGCAGAATTACCGCAACTGGAAGAAGGAAATGAATAAAACCAGAAAATTATGAAAACATACAGCAAATTAATAGCATTTGCATTGGCTCTTATAATGTTTAATGCATGCGATCAAGACTATATTGACGGAATTTCGAAGGTTGATCCGGGTTCTGATGAATCAGCACCTCAGATCACCATTAATTTCCCGCCGGAAGGATATGAAATACAAACTCCCGAAGCTGTTGCTTCTGTAAATATTGATTTTGAAGTCAGGGATGATATAGAAATTAGTTCCATTTCAGTAAAGATTGATGGCGCTGAAATTGTAAACTATAGCGAGTTTAAGGATTACCGTGTAGCCATGGAAGAATATAGGTACGATAATGTGACTACCGGCTCGCATATACTTGCAATTACTGCAACCGATATCAATGGAAAGGAAACTACCCGATCGGTGAGTTTTACTAAAACACCACCATATGTACCTGTATATGAAGGTGAAATTTTCTACATGCCATTTAATAATGAATTCAGAGAAATGAATACCCTGAGCCTGGCCACAGTGGTAGGTTCACCAGTATTTGCAGATGGTATTCAAGGGGGAACAGCTTATCAGGGAGTAGCAGATTCATATTTAACATTCCCTACCAGCGGTTTGCAAGGGGATGAGTTTAGTGCAAGTTTCTGGATGAACCTCCCCGGTTCAATTGAATCAGGCGCAGGAATCTTAGTTATGGGGCCTGAAGATACAGCCAATCCGGATGCTCAGAATATACGAACCAGTGGATTTCGAATGTTCTATGATAATTCAGGTGGGAAAGCATATATCAAAGTAAATGCCGGTAATGGAACTTCAGATACCTGGGTGGATGGTGGAGATCTTGCAAAAGTTGATCCTGAGGTAACTACTGGTTGGTTTCATTTAGCGTTTACTATTTCTAATTCTGAAATTAATTTTTATATCAATGGTGAGCTCATAAAGCAAAGTGCTTTTGATGGTATTGACTGGACAGGTTGCGATATCTTTTCTATTATGTCCGGAGCTCCAAGATTTACCGGGTGGGGACATAATTCCTCTCCTGCTAAAATGGATGAGTTACGATTATTCAATAAGGCATTGTCGCAGGCAGATATCCAAACCATAATGCTGAAAGAACAATCATCTTTGTATATGGATTTTAATGGAGATTATAAAGATGCTATAAGTGGTATGGAAGCTACTGTGGTTGGTTCTCCGGAAATTGACTATGGAGGTGGCGTTTTTGGCGATGCTTATCAAGGTGCAGCAGCTTCGTATCTGACATTTCCAGCTACCGATATCCTGGGAGATGAATTTAGTGCAGGTTTTTGGATGAATCTTTCAAATACAATAGAATCGGGAGCCGGAATATTAGTGATGGGGCCTGAGGATACAGCCCATCCGGATGCTCAGAATTTGCGAACAAGTGGCTTCCGTTTGTTTTATGATAATTCAGATGGAAAAGCATATATCAAAGTAAATGCAGGTAATGGAACCGCCGATACCTGGGTTGATGGAGGGGATCTTGCTAAAGTCGATCCTGCAGCTACCACAGGATGGTTTCATTTGGCTTTCTCAATTTCCAATTCGGAAATTAACTTTTACATCAATGGAGAGCTCATAAAACAAAGTGCTTTTGATGGTATTGACTGGACGGGTTGCGATATACTGTCTATTATGTCAGGAGCCCCGCGATTTACTGAATGGGGGCATAATTCATGTGTAAGTATGATGGATGAGTTATACTTATTCAGAAAAGCCCTTACCGCAGATGAGGTTATGTTGATGGTGCATGACGGCATGTAGTTGATTTTTAAGTGTAAATTTAAGATATGACTCACTGTATACTACATACGGTGGGTCATCATTAAGGCTTCTTATGTCCATATATATTCATAAAAACAGATTGTTTTTCGCCTTTTTTAACGTGCGATATATACTTCTTACGGTAATTATTTTATCCACAATAATATCCTGTAAAGAAGATGGCAAAAAAATAATAGCCGATCCATTGAATATTTCTTATATCTATCTTGGAGATGTAGCGTTAAATGCATCAGGAGATAATAACAATCTGGTTATTGATCAACCCATTGAAATCCGCTTCGATCAACCCATTGATACCGTTTCTGTAAAGGAAAATATTACATTATTGAATAGTGACAATGAGCCAATCGCAGTTTCCTATTCCTTTTTCAATCAGAACAAACTGGTTAAAATCAGTCATGAAGTATTCAATGAGAATGAATTATATACTTTGGTTATCTCAAGTGATTTAACAGGAGCAGGCCACGAAACCTTTAAAGAACAGAAATACACTTTTACTACCCTTACATTGCCATTGATACTCGAATCAATACACATCGATGGAAACCCGATATCTCCTCAAAACACACCCAAAGATGTGAGTCGGAATCCAGAAATAGAATTCCGTTTTAATACACCGGTTACGCAAAAGAATCTTTCAGATTATTCCTCATTTAAATCCAATGGGTTTTCAGTGCAATACACATTAACTCAGGTGGATGAAAAAACGATTTTGTTTACAGTAAATCAGGAATTAGAGGATTATCAAAAATTTCAGGTTAGTATCTCTTCCAATATAGAAAACCGCATAGGAAAACCATTTGACGGTCTGGATCTGAATTTTTATACAGAATTGGATTCCTCCTTCAGATTTCCTGAGATATCGGATGATGAATTGATGACCTTGGTGCAGCAACAAACCTTTAAATATTTCTGGGACTTTGGACATCCGACATCCGGACTCAGCCGCGAAAGAAATACTTCAAGTGATGTTGTTACCATAGGCGGTTCTGGGTTTGGTATCATGACCATACTGGTTGGTATTGAGCGGGGATTTATTACACGAAAGGAAGGGGTAGGGAGAATAAACAAGATTGTAGATTTTTTAGGAACAGCAGATCGTTTTCATGGCGTTTGGCCACATTGGATGAATGGGGTTACCGGAGTAACACACCCCTTTAGTGACAACGATGATGGGGGAGATATTGTGGAAACGGCTTTTATGATTCAGGGATTGTTAACCGTCAGGCAATATTTAAACCCTGATGATGCGTTTGAAAATAGTATTATTAATAACATAACAGCTCTATGGGAAGCTGTGGAATGGGATTGGTACACCCAAAATGAAAATTCAATTACCTGGCATTGGTCTCCTGATTTAGGTTTCGAAAAAAACATGAAAGTCAGGGGATGGAATGAGGCGCTCATTGTTTACGTTCTGGCAGCCTCTTCTCCAACCCATACCGTTTCAGCAGATGTATATAATCAGGGCTGGGCACGCAATGGAAATATAAAAAATGGAAAAACATTTTATGATATTACCCTCCCGCTGGGTAATGATTATGGAGGTCCATTATTCTTTGAACATTATTCGTTTGCAGGATTGGACCCACGAAATCTTTCGGATCAATATGGTAACTATTGGGAACAGGCACGAGCCCATACTTTAATAAACCGGGCTTATTGTATCAGTAACCCGCTTAACTATATTGGTTATAGCAGCAATTGTTGGGGTTTAACAGCCAGCGATAACTACGAAGGATATTCAGCGCATTCCCCCACCAACGATAAGGGAGTAATAACACCTGCAGCAGCCTTATCATCCTTCCCTTATACACCGGAAGAATCCATGGCTGCACTAAAGCATTTTTACTATTTGCTTGGAGATAAAATATGGGGAGACTATGGTTTTTATGATGCCTTTAGTTTCGATCAGAGTTGGGTGGCCTCCTCTTATCTGGCTATCGATCAGGGGCCTGTAGTTGTGATGATAGAAAACTATAGATCAGCCCTGTTATGGGAACTCTTTATGCAGAATCAGGATGTTCAACAGGGCTTAACGAAGCTTGGTTTTAATTTCTGAATACGTCTGGAGTATTGGCTTCAAAATCAGGCTAATAGCTATGTTAGATTACATAACGGGCTATCAGTCTTGATGCCTGATAATTGAGCCTGTTAACTAATGAAAATTTAAATTTTAAAGAGATGAAAAAAATCAGTTTCAAAATCGTACATATTTTCTTAAGCCTTTTGCTTGTAAGTGTGGTGGCATGTATTCCAACACCTAAAAAAATAGATAAGAAATCCCATGGACAGTATAAGCATGTAAAATGGACTGATGATCAGATGCTGGATACACTGCAACATCAAACCTTCGAATATTTTTGGAGTGGTGCAGAACCCAATTCCGGAATGGCACGCGAACGCATACATTTAGATGGTATGTATCCGCAAAACGATAAACATATAATTACTCTTGGAGGATCAGGATTTGGTGTTATGGCTATTTTAGTCGGGGTAAAAAGAGGGTTTATCAACAGGCAGGAAGCGCTGATTCGTTACCGGAGAATCGTTGATTTTTTAATGAGAGCTGATCGTTTCCATGGAGCCTGGCCACATTGGCTTGATGGAGAAACAGGAAAGGTGAAACCTTTTAGTAAAATGGATGATGGAGGCGATTTGGTGGAAACAGCGTTTATGATTCAGGGCTTGCTAACTGTTGCTGAGTATTATAAAGGTGGTAATACCGATGAACAGAAACTAGTAAATGATATTACCAGACTTTGGCATGAAGTTGAATGGGACTGGTATACAAAAGGAGGTGAAAATGTATTGTATTGGCATTGGTCTCCGGTTTATGGATGGGATATGAATTTTCCGGTTGGAGGATATAATGAATGTTTAATTATGTATGTATTAGCAGCTTCATCTCCCACGCACCCCATTAAACCTGAAGTATACCACCAGGGATGGGCACGCGGAGGAGCCATTGCCAGGGACACCGTATATTATGGTTTGTCAACCGTTTTAAATCACTATGAGCATAATAATGACCCGGTTGGTCCCCTGTTTTGGGCGCATTATTCATATCTGGGTCTGAACCCCAAAGGACTTAAAGATAAGTATGCCGACTATTGGGAATTGAATAAAAATCATGCCCTGATACAGTACCGATACTGTCTTGATAATCCCAAAGGATTCAAAGGATATGGACCCAACCAGTGGGGATTAACCTCAAGCTATTCCATGAAAGGCTATGCCGGGCATCATCCCGGAAAAGCAGATTTAGGTGTTATATCCCCCACAGCTGCCTTATCGTCGTTCCCCTACACACCAACAGAATCCAAGCAGGTACTATGGCACTTATATACCGATGCCGATTCATTGGTAGGTAGATACGGACCCTATGATGCTTATAGCGAATCTGAAAAATGGTATGTTCCTAGATATCTGGCTATTGATCAGGGACCAATTCCTGTGATGGTTGAAAACTACAGGACCGGATTTATATGGTCGTTGTTTATGAAAAATGAAGATGTGCAGAAAGGATTAAAAAGACTGGGATTTAGTTTTGAAGAATAAGTAAAATGAAGAATCAAATGGATAATAAGATAACGTTATTATGCTTGGGCATCATGGTATTAGTAATAAACGCTTGCTCCGGAGGCAATGATTCTAATTCATCCTGGAAAAGTTACAGTGGTGATCCTATCATAGAAGAAAAGGTGCAGTCATTGGTCAGTCAAATGACTCTGGATGAGAAAATCGGCCAGATGAATCAGTATTCAGGCAATTTTGCGGCTACAGGACAAGTGAGTAATAACAAATCCGGTGAGTACCTGAAAAAAGGAATGATTGGCAGCACCTTTAACGTGTTCGGAGCTGAACATTTACGTATGCTGCAGGAGCAAAACTTAAAGTATTCCAGACTGAAAATTCCTATGCTATTTGCTGCGGATGTGATTCACGGACTGGAAACCACTTTCCCAATACCCTTGGCAGAGGCTTGTTCATGGGATTTGGAATTAATAGAACGCAGTGCCCGAATAGCAGCCGAAGAGGCAACAGCATCAGGTATTGCCTGGAATTTTGCGCCCATGATCGATATTGCCCGGGATCCCCGTTGGGGCAGAGTAATGGAGGGTGCAGGTGAAGATGTTTATTATGGATCTTTGGTGGCTAAAGCCCGGGTTAAAGGGTTTCAGGGTATCGAAACTTACAAGGACTTGCGTAAACCCAATACATTACTGGCTTGCAGTAAACACTTTGTGGGATATGGAGCAGCCCTGGCAGGTAGAGATTACAATTCTGTTGATATATCAGAACGAACGCTTCGAGAAACTTATCTGCCACCATTTAAAGCAGCTGTTGATGAGGGTGTGGCTACATTTATGACTGCCTTCAACGAACTAAATGGAGTTCCATGCACTGGAAATAAATACTTGTATAAAGATATATTACGCGATGAATGGAATTTTAATGGAATGGTTGTTACCGACTATACAGCTATCCTTGAGTTAATCAACCATGGTTATGCTGAGGATTTAAAGCAAGCGGCTCAACTCACGATCGATGCAGGTATTGATATGGATATGATTAGTGAAGCATTTGTCACTCACCTTGGCCAACTGGTTGAGGAGGGACAAGTAAGTGAAGAGCAGATTAATGTGGCAGTATCACATATCATTGAAATGAAATACTTACTGGGATTGTTTGATGATCCTTTTTTGTATTGCGACCCTGTTCGTCAACAAAAAGTGGTGATGAATAAAGCGCATTTGAAAGTTGCCAAAGAGGCCGCACAGCGCTCAATCGTTCTTCTTAAGAATGAAAATAATATTCTGCCATTAAAAAAAGATCAGCCTAAACGTGTGGCACTTATCGGTCCATTTGTTGAAGAACGGAATAGCTTAAATGGAGAATGGGCTATTAAAGGAGATCGTAGCAAATCAGTTACCTTAATGGAGGGCCTGCAACAAAAATATGCCAGCTCCAAAGTGAAGTTTGATTATGCCAAAGGGACTTCATTACCGCTGATCGATAATAAAACAAGACATATGTCAGAGAAGATGGTTCCGGATAAATCCGGGTTTAAAGAAGCCATCCGAAAAGCACAAAATAGCGATGTTATTTTAGTAGCCATGGGCGAAGAATACAATTGGTCCGGAGAAGCAGCTTGTCGTACCGATATTACCTTGCCGGGAAATCAGCGTCAATTATTGCAAGAACTGAAGAAAACAGGTAAGCCTGTTATTCTTGTACTTTTTAATGGCCGACCATTGGATTTATCGTGGGAAGAAGAAAATCTGGATGCCATTGTTGAGGCCTGGTATCCGGGCATCATGTCAGGTCATGCTGTGGCAGATGTATTGAGTGGCGATTACAACCCATCGGCTAAGTTAGTTATAACATTCCCTCGTAACGTAGGACAGATTCCGATCTATTACAATGTGAAAAATACAGGTCGCCCTTTTGATGAGGAAAACCCCGCTGATTATAAATCATCATATATCGATACAAAAAATTCACCACTGTATCCTTTTGGATATGGATTAAGCTATACCCATTTTAAATATTCCAATGCAAAAATCAGTTCCGGTAAACTGACACGAGGAGGAAGCATAACTGTTTCTGTTGAGATAACCAATACGGGTGACATGGATGGTGAAGAGGTGGTTCAGCTTTATATTCACGATAAAACAGGATCGGTAACCAGACCCGTTAAAGAGCTGAAGGGTTTTGAAAAAACAGCACTGAAAAAGGGAGAATCAAAAACAGTTGAATTTACCATTGATGAAGCCACAGTTAGTATGTACAATATTGATATGGAATGGGTGGCCGAAGCAGGTGAATTTGAGGTTTGGGTAGGAAAAAACTCTTCAGATGAAAAGCACCATTTGAATTTTACTTTAGCAGAATAATTTATGTTGATTGCAATGGGGTTGAAACAATCTTAATGTGATGTACTCTTTTAATGCCTGTTGTACTAAAAAGGCAAACATAAACATTTTTGTTAAGCTAAAGAGGTTTAAAATAAAGCAGTTAATTGACCTCATGTATATATCAGGCTGTAAGTCTGAAACTTGAGGTTTTGGTATAAAGTTTTAAGCTTGTTTGTAAATGATAATTTCAACCCTTGCGCATATGTTTTACTCCTTATTGAATGACAAGTAAAATCGTTAAAAATTACTGTAAATGAAACATATACATTACATCATTGCTTTTGTGCTATTGGTTTTTATGCCTCTGTTCAAGCTCAGGAAATAGTTCCGCAGACCTATTGTAATCCAGTGGATATAGACTATACCTATATGGTTTACAATTCGAGTAGAAATATTTCTTATCGTTCAGGGGTGCTGGTTTTGGGTAGTATGCAATTGCAGATGTGCTGTTCGGGGATGTGAATCCTTCCCGTAAACTAACCATGACTTTTCCTCTGAATATTGGGCAGATTCCTATTTATTATAATCATAAAAATACAGGACGTCCACTAACCAAAGAAGAATGGTTTACAAAATACCGGTCTAATTACCTGGATGTTACCAATGAACCACTTTACTCTTTTGGATATGGATTGAGTTATACCTCGTTTGAGTATGGTAAACCAGAATATTCTGCAACCAATCTTAAAAGTGAGGATACACTCCATATTACCGTTCCTGTTAAAAATACAGGTAACTTTAAGGGGAAGGAGGTTGTGCAATTATATATTCGGGATAAAGTAGATTCCATTACCCGACCGGTACAGGAGTTAAAAGGTTTTCAGAAAATAGAATTGGAACCGGGAGAAGCAAAAAATGTAAGTTTCCATATCTCCACAAATCAACCGATGTTTTATAATTATGATTTGGAATATGTTTGGGAGCCCGGCGAATTCGAAATCATGATAGGCCCAAATTCAGAAGAAGTACAGTCGTTTACTGTAAACTGGGAGAAGGGGGTAGGGTAGGTCGTTCTCAGTCTTCAGTAGGCAGTTTTCAGTACTCAGTACTCAGTGGGCAGTCATCAGTCCACATTCAATACTATAACCAGGAACGGTTCTCTATAAGTAAGCTGTAAATCAGAACCGTTCCTTAAAAATAATTGAAAGGATACAGTAAGAAAAAGACCTAAACATTAATATTAAAAAAAACTCAGTGTCTTCGTGTCTCTGTGTTCATTAGTCTTGATACTTGATACTCACATTAAAAATATAAATCAATGAAAAATCTACTCTTACTAATCGCACTATTCATAGGAAATGTTTATGCCCAGGAATTTAAGGAGTTTCAGTATAAACAGCACATTCAGGGAACAGATACTTTGAATTATAGAATTCTGTATCCTGAAAATATGAAAGAAGGAAAGCAATACCCATTAGTAATATTTTTACATGGAGCCGGAGAACGAGGAGCTTATAATCAGCGTCAACTGACCCATGGAGCCAAATTATTTTTGGATCAGAAAACACGAAGAAAATATCCTGCAATTGTAGTATTTCCACAATGTCCCAATGGAATTATGTGGACCCACCGTCAAAAAGAGAAGTCGCCTCAGGGAGATTGGGTTTTTGAATTTCCCTTAACTAATGAACCGTCCAAACCAACAGAAATGGTTAATGTTTTAGTTGATAGCTTGATAAATAGCGGATCAGTAGATAAAAGACGAACCTATATCATGGGATTATCCATGGGAGGAATCGGAACCTTGGAGTTTTTAGCACGATGGCCACAAAAATATACCGCAGCTATTGTTATATGCGGGGGTAATGATCCAGATTTTGCACCAATATATTGTCATGTTCCCATATGGTTTTTTCATGGAGGCAAAGATAATGTAGTCCCTATAAAATACTCAAAACAAGTATATCAAAAACTGACCACCTGTAATCCCAAAACCAAATACACCCTTTACCCGGAAGCCAATCATAACAGTTGGGATGCCACCTTTGCTGAACCCAAACTCTTAAAATGGCTGTTTCATTTTAAAAAATAAAACTCAGTGTCTTCATGTCTCTATGTTCATCCGTCTTACTACTTGATACTTGCTACTAAATTGTCAATGTTCATCCAACATCTTATTTTTCTCAAATAAAATTGTAAAAGTCAGTGTATAGCTGACTTTTTTTTATGACTTTTGCCCCGCAACAATTTTTTTATTCAAAAAAGCTACTAGGTAATGGAGTTTACATTAAATGGGAACAATAGTGGTTATAGCAAAGTAGAATCGTACAACGACGAAACCACGAAAAATTTAGCTGCTAATTTTAAGGAAGTTATTGGACTTTTAGGAGAAGATGTAAATAGAGAAGGGTTAGAAAAAACACCGCTGCGTGTAGCCAAAGCCATGCAATTTTTAACTCAGGGTTATGAAATGGATCCGGAGGAGATTATTAAATCAGCCATGTTCAAAGAAGACTATCGGCAGATGGTAGTAGTTAAAGATATCGAATTGTATTCTATGTGCGAACACCATATGCTACCGTTTTTCGGCAAGGCACATGTGGCATATATCCCCCGGCATCACATTACCGGATTAAGTAAGATCGCCCGTGTAGTAGAAGCTTTCGCCCGACGTTTACAAGTGCAGGAGCGTTTAACCACACAGATAAAAGAAGCTATTCAGAATACATTAAACCCATTGGGAGTAGCAGTCGTTATTGAAGCCCAGCACATGTGTATGCAAATGAGAGGAGTACAAAAGCAACATTCAGTTACTACAACCTCAGATTTCACAGGCGCCTTTGAAAAAAATATCGCCACCAGAGAAGAATTCTTCAATATCATTTCCAATACATTGCATTAGGCGAAAATGTAAGTAACTAAAAGACGACTGTTAGCGCTGAATTGTATTCAGAGCCATAAGCAAGCTGTAAATAATATAAAGAGCTGCAATTTAAAAAGTTGTGGTTCTTTTAGTGTTTGGTAAGGATTTGTAAACCTGTACTAGCCAATATTCAGATTCTTGCCAATATCCCAAAAATTATATCTTTGACAGATTATTTCCGTACGGTATGGATATGCCCGGAAAGAACCCCCGCTGGTGCACGGTTGTATCGTGTACCATAAGCTTTATATAGTTTGCTTTGTAAGCAATTTATGAACCGCTAATTTTCAAATTAAGCAAGTGGCTTTTCTTCAAAAAACCTATAAACCACAAGGTGGTTTTGCAATTCGTCTAATTCGCATAATTCGTGGTTGAAAAGAAAACCAAATTGACTGAATGTTAGGAGTGGATATTTTTGCGATGTTTTTCATAAACTCTAATGATTTAGCAAAAACTTGATGACCATTGCAAATTCCAATCAAGCTCCTGTGTACCCAATTATTTGCTCTGGACATACCTGTTTCAAATGACTGAACTTTATAATTTTATGAGATTTGGGAAACATCTGTAAATGATTTTTATACGAAGTCTCTAACCAAACGATAAAATCATAAAAAAACGTTGGGGAATCATAACTATTTATATTTAAGATCATCACATTTTATTTGTGCATTGAACGTATCTTTGCCGCATGCATAAAAACAGAACCGAATATTTAAGTAAGCTGGGAATTGACTCGCTGAACAAAATGCAGTTGAAGGCCATTGAGGTCATTGAGAACAATACTAATTTAGTATTGCTTTCTCCAACAGGCTCAGGAAAAACGCTTGCCTTTCTGCTTCCATTGTTAGATAAAATTCAGCTTTATTCACAGCGAACTCAATTGCTCATTCTTGCGCCTGCCCGCGAATTAGCCTTGCAAATAGAGCAGGTCATTAAAAGTTTAGGTTCTGGTTATAAAACCTTATGTTGCTACGGTGGGCATTTGATTCAGACAGAAAGAAACAGTTTAAAGCATCCACCCGAAATTATTGTAGGTACTCCTGGACGAATTGCAGACCATGTTAGGCGCGGACATATTTCTACCGAACACATCAAATACCTTGTTTTAGATGAATTTGATAAAGCTCTTGAACTTGGGTTTCATAGCGAGATGCAGGATATTATTTCAGAAACCAGAGCCATTAAGCAACGCATATTAACATCTGCTACAAATATGGAAGAAATTCCCCCTTTTGTCAGGATGAGAGCATTTAAAACACTTGATTTTCTGCTACATGAACAGGTGCCGGAAAACTTAACTTTGAGGGCAGTGCGTTCGGAAGGTAAAGATAAGCTGGAAGCCTTTTACAAATTGGCATGTATGTTGGGCAATGAACCAATGGTGGTTTTTGTAAATCACCGTGAGGCTGCTGATCGCATTAGCAATCATCTTAAGGAAATGGGATTGGCTCATGATGTTTTTCATGGAGGATTGAAACAAGAGGATCGTGAACGCGCCTTGATTAAGTTCAGAAATGGTAGTCACCATTTGTTATTAACCACTGATTTAGCTGCACGCGGGCTTGATATTCCGGATATTAAATATGTGGTTCACTATCATTTCCCTAAGGAAAAAGAACCATTCATCCACCGTAATGGAAGAACTGCACGTATGAAAGCTTCAGGAGTGGCTTATCTCATTTTCGCAGAGCAAGAGGAAATACCCGGATATATTGATGAAGACTTTGAATTTGAAGAACTGATTGACAATGTTCCTTTACCGGAATCCCCTGAGTGGCAAACAATTTATGTTGATCATGGTAAAAAGGATAAAATCAATAAAATTGATATTGTTGGACTTTTCCTAAAAAAAGGAAAACTGAAGAAGGACGAACTTGGACTCATTGATGTATTAGATCACTCTGCATTTGTAGCCGTTCAACGCAATAAAGTAAAACAACTGATGGATTTATTACGAAACGAAAAAATTAAAGGAAAAAAGTTGAGGGTCATGATTTCGAAGTAATCCCAAATGAATTACACAAATATCCTAATTCCATTTCAATCCATAGACTGACCAATCCAAAATAAGAACCTAATCCTGTTCCAATTAAGAGGGGATAGTTATGAGGTATAGGAACTTACCCTGTGCTATTGCCTTCCAACCTTCTTTTGTACAACATTGTATCATGTACCATAGATATTAATATGTATAATTTTGCCTTTCGATGGTGAATTGTATAAAATTAATGCGTAGCGATGGGGTATAAAGCTAAGTTAATTTTAACTATGCCTTGTTTAGCAAAGAGCTTATTAAAATAAGTAGAAGTCGGTAAGAAAAATGTATAAAACGAAACTTTTATTCAAATCGGAAAATAGTGATTGTTGTTGGTAACAATTAATTACCGTAAAGGGTTAAAATACAGAATTATATAGTCCTTTTGTAGAAATAGTGGTTTTAAGTGGATTTAAAATATTAAGGGGTTTTGTTCAAATTTTAAAAAAAATAGTAGGTTTGTAAATAAATATTTAATTAATCAATGTTTTTACAAATTAAATTTATTTAACCTATGAAAAAAATAATGTTTAGCACATTGATGTTGCTATGTTTATCTTTAGTTGCATTTGGTCAACTGGAAGAAAAGATGAAGAAAGAAGGAGTTGTAAAAGGATTCATTTATAAAAATGGTGGTGAAATTGAAGGTTACTTCAAAAAATTGGGAACGACTTTTTCTGATGGAAATTGGTATGATGCCCCATGGGAATTCCAAGGGGTGGTTAAGTTTATTCCCAAAGATGTTTTTGAAAAAAACGAAAAAATTAAAGGTAAATTTTTCGATAAATACGAGGCCAAAGATTGTGATGGATACATGTATGAAGATATGTATTTTGAATCTGTAAAATATGCCGATATGTCCGCTGTTGGGATGGCGATGTTACCAAAAAAAATGTTTATGAGAAGAATTTCAGAGGGGAAAATAAATGTATTTCACCATTATACAAATCCACCTGCTGTAGGTGTATATGGTAAGGGGGAGTATGAAAAACTTCTTGTTGAATGTGCTGAAGTTCATCTTGTGTACCAAATAGGTAAAAAAGGAAAGCTTAAGTTAGTTAACAATTTAAATATTGAAAAAGAGTTAGCAGACTGTCCCATGGTTGTTGAGAAACAGCAAAAAGGTGAATATAAAGTTATTGGAGGAGAAGAAAATCAATCGAAAATGAATAAAATTTTAAATAACTCTCTAGGTAAAGAGAAAGTTAGGATTATGGCCATTGAGGATTATAATAAAAATTGTAATTAATCGGCCTGAAAAATAGCGCTATGTCCAAAGCAAATTATATGATCATTCTATAGGATGATTTGTTATGGCACAGTATAGTCTGAGTTTTACTAGTTTATTAACAAATAAAAAGGTATGGGCTGAGCATTTTATTGGGCATGTTGGTGCATGTTTGTAATATGTTGTGATTATCAAGTATCAGCCAATTTTTAAAGACATGAAAAAGGTTATAATATTTATTGTTTTTGTTACTTCAGTAGCATTGCATAATCAAGCATTTGCTCAGTCTGTTACCGTTAGTGGTCAGCTTGGGTATGGCTCTCCTCAGGGAGATGCTTTTGAACTTAATGGAGAAAGTATATCAAAATTCGGTATTTCTATTGATGCGGATGCTCTTTATCATCCTGAAAATATTCAAAAGTTTGGATTTGGAATTACCTATAACACATCCTTTTTATTTGGATCTTCAAATGACGCTTTAGATATTGGAATTTATGGATTGAATCTTTATGGAGTAAAAGCGCAGTATAAATTTTTTGACAATGTTGTTTCACCTTATTTTTCTTTATCTACTGGGTTGGCTCAACTCGTTACACCAGAAATAACTGATGATAACAACAATGTGATATTGGAAAGTGAAAAAAGTTCTGCGTTTGGAATTCGTCCAGAATTAGGATTGAGTTTAGGTGGTTTTTTATTATCTGCTAGTTATGTAGTTCCAATGAAATATGGAATTGTAGATAGTAAAGCAGGCGTGTTTCAATTGTCTTTAGGATATAGATATAAGGCTTACTAAATAATTGATTTGTCATTTAATGAATGAAGCCTCAATTAGATGTAGAAATCTTGATTGAGGCTTTTTTGTTGTATTAAAAAGTAGAGTCACTTTATTGCTGCATACCCTATATCATAAAGTTAAGATTTTGGAGATGTTTATGGAGCTGCAAATCAAACTATGGTTGGATAGAGCTATAGACCTAACCCGATTTGGCCAAAGGTCTTTAATGATGCACTTGAGAAGGCTGTGTGTTAGTTCGTATTAAAGGTCGGTGCATACTATTGGTTCAGACTTTTTTGCCTTCCTTTTTTGGTGATGACAATTATGTCTATAAGAAAGTAGAGTCAATCTTGCTAGAAACCTGAGTTCGATTAAAATTAGCGAGCTCAAAATTCAGTAAATGATTGATTTACAATATAAATTTTTGAGACATAGCGAGCTATGGTGATAAAATTTAGAGCCGTAAATCGATTATTTACTGAAAAGCTATGAATGTCA
>JBNKRV010000108.1:0-56262 GCA_050296935.1 Marinilabiliaceae bacterium
TAAATGATTGATTTACAATATAAATTTTTGAGACATAGCGAGCTATGGTGATAAAATTTAGAGCCGTAAATCGATTATTTTGAATAGTGATTTGAGGTATACTTTATACAATACCAATACTTTTATTCCCTTTCTCTAAAAACCTTCTTTAAGTGCATTGGGACTGGATGGTAGTTCTACCGGGAATAATCGCGGGGTATTGCAGACCGCTCATATTCCTATTTATTGTGTTTAGTTCTTTTCTTTTATCCCATTTTCTGGATATTCGGCATCAAAAATTACTTCTTTTTCAAAACTATTTATACAACTATGAGTTTGAATAAATTCAAAATTTTCAACTTCAAATCCATTTTTAACATTCATATATCCTATGAATTCTTCAATCCCGGCACCGCACATACCATACCCATTCGAGCCAGGATTAGATTGATGCGAGTAATTAAATATTAAATAAAAATTGTCCCCAACTCTTTTCTGTGCAAGAATTTCGATATCTTCAATATATTCATTATTTGTGAGCTTACTTAAATCAATTACTTCAAGCTTAATATTATTAATTTCAAGAATTAATTTCGCTTTGGTAGTCCAACTAAAGCTATGTTCTACTTCTATAAATACTGGTAATTTACTTCCGGATTTCATACTCCATTCCATTTTATCTGAACTCCAACCTTTCTTTTGAATAAAAACCTCCTTAGCATCTACCAAATCAAAATTATCATCGAATGAATATTCAAATAGGTTCTCAGGCACAAATAACTTTAAATAACTTTCGCAAGCGTCGGCATAACATACATTACCAATCAAAGGAATTTTCTTTCCAATTTTATCATACATATACCACCCATAAACTTTATGAGGAGTCCATCTACTTGGGTACTCACTACAAGACTCTGGTGATTCCTCAAGATACATTGTAATTGGATACTTATTATTTATAGTTCCTTTATATGTTGTATATCTATCAAATTCTACACTTGATTGAAATGACCATTTTGATTGTCCGACTGCTAATTGAGTCAAAAAAAGCATAAAACATATAGTAAGTATTTTCATCTTCTTGGTTAGAGTTTATATTCCGTTTTATTGTAATTATTATACTCAGGTCTTGCACTTTGAATTAAACAGTAGAGTATAGTCTACTTTAATTATTGAGACAAAAATAACAATAATTAACAGACTATCAGCGCCCCCTTCATCAAACCGTACAAGAAGTTTTATTCTCGTATTATTATCTGCTATAAGGCGTTCATGATTTTCAATTCCCTCATACGGTTTACCGATAGAGTTCATTACCTGATGTTCACAAAAATCCACCCGCCTTAAATATAGCTCATTAGCTAAACGAACCACTCAGAGCTTCTCTTTCTGCCTGAACAAGTAAAAAGTCATCTGAATAAAAAATTAAAATATATAGTTAGTTCGTAATCACTTCAACTTTTTAAGGTTGAGGCGTTTCTGTTTTGTACAGGGGCATTGTAAAACTAAATTGCGATCCATTTCCAGGCTTACTAATAACAAATAATTCGCCTCCATTACGGGTAATAAACTCTTTACTTAAAGCCAACCCTATCCCACTTCCTGTTTCCTGATCAGTTGTTGGGATATACGTTGTTCCTTTTAAATTGATAATTCCTTTAATTGTTTTACTCTTCATACCCATACCATTATCCTTAATCATCACTTCCAGGTAATTATCTTTATCTAAACATGCGATTTTAATATAGCCTTTTGTTGCCGTAAACTTAATTGCATTTGACAGAATATTACGGATAACTGTTTGCACCATTACCTTATCTGCATATACTATATAATCAGACTTGTATTGGTATTGAATTGAGATTTTTTTTAATGCTGCAAAATGGCTAACCAGTTTTATATTATCCTGAATAAGCTGATTCATATTTAGTGGTTCCGGATTAAACTTGATATTGCCCAATTGCGATTTTGACCAGTGCAAAAGGTTATCCATCAGATGGAAGGTATTATTAGCTGATTCATTCAACGAATTTAAAGATTTTGAAATCATTTCTTTATCCAGAGAATCCAATCTGTCGGAAAGCATTTGAACTAAGTTTCTAAACCAATACAAAGGATTTCTAAGCTCATGAGAGATTATGCTGAAAAGTTTCACCTGTTGATCTTTTGATCGTTTTAATTGGGTATTAAGCCTTTCCAGCTCTACATTCTGAAGAGTGATATTATCGTTAAACTGAGTGAGTTTAACATTGGCTTTTTTCTTTTGTAAGAACATGCCATACACAATAAAAACCAAGGCAATGAGTAGACAGAAAAATACAATAGCAAAAACAATAAACTGATCTTTCTGCTTAATTATTAACTCTTTAATCCGGCTCTCTTTTTTGAGCACTTCATATTCACGATTTTGTAATGAAAGCTTGTATTGCGCTTGCAGTTCTGCAATTTTCCGGTTCGTTTCCAGATTAATCATTTCCTTATACAAAACCGTATAGTTTTGGTAAAACTTTAATGCCTCCAGAGAATTTCCCATGTTTTGATGTATTTCTGACAACATCAGATTAAAATCGGCAATACTTGCATTCACCTCTTCTTTAACCGCAATTTTTAACCCTTTTTGCGCATATGTAAGCGCTTGCTTAAAGGACTCGGAAGACTTATACACCTCCGCCAGGGATAACAAGGCTTTCATTTCGCCAATGACATATCCAATTTTATGAGAAAGTTCTAAAGATTCCTGATACTTAAGAATAGCATCTTTGAATATATGCTGTTGATGAAAAATAACACCTTGGTTCTGAATATTTTTTATCTGTCCTTTTGTGTATCCTATTTCATCGCAAATTTCATTTGATTTTTCAAAACAAACCATGGCACTATCCAAAGCATTTATATCTAACAATACCTCGCCCAGATTTTTTAATGATTTAGCTACGCCCTCTTTGTAATTCATTTCACAACGTGCTTTTAAGGCTTGTCTGTGAAATTGAATTGCCTTTTTATAATCTTTAAATTCCTGATAAATATTGCCCAGGTGATTAAATGTGGTGGCCAACACTATTTTGTTACTTTTCCCACTAATTAAATTCTCTGAAATCAGAAAATGTTCCAGCGATTCAGGATAATCGCCAATTGTTTTAAAATGCTTACCTATTTTATTGTGTAAGGCAACTATTCCAATGGTATCTCCTATTTCTTCAGCCAATTGAAGCCCCTGCTTATAATACTGTAACGATTCGCTAAAATTACCTTTGGAGTGATAATACTTTCCCATATAATTCAAGGCTTTAACCTTGTGAATCTCAAAATTATACCGGGTAGCTAATTGATACGCTTCTTTAAAGAGTATTAAGGCTTTATTAAAATCTGCCCAATTATAATAAACCTCACCAATATTTAAGATCGCTTCAGTTAAACCGAATTTATGATTCTGATTAGCATAAATCTCCCGTGCTTTCTCAAAATAAATAAGTGCCAGATTTGTATTCCCTTGCAAAGCAGTCTGAGTTCCGGAAAGCATCATAATCTCCGCATATATCGTATCTTTTTTATTACCCGAATAGCAATTATATGCTTTTTGCAAATAGTAAGCTGAACTATCCGAATGTTGAAACTGAAATTTTCTTAACCGGCATAAAATATTTCTTTGCTGATCTATAGAAGTGTTATCCGCCTTTACATACGTATAAAAACAACATACCTGTAAGGTAAAAACAATTGTTTTTAAAAATAACTCTCTACGCATTAACTATTGAATAACATTATGAGATAAAGCATATTTAGTAAGCTCAACATTATTGGTAAGATTCAGCTTTTTAAGGATATTGTTACGGTGATTGCTTAATGTATTCTTACTTATCATTAAACTTTCTGATATTTCATCTTTTGATTTACCAGAAGCTAATAAATACATAACCTGGTACTCCCTATCTGTTAAATTTTCCAAATCTACTTGCTTATTATCTCCTAAAACAAACTGATTCGCAAAAAAATACTCCTGAGCCTTGGTTAAATACTTTTTACCTTGCGATGCATTGGTTACCGCTTTTATCAATTCTTCCGGATCTTCTTCTTTATTAATATATGCCATAGCCCCTGATTTTAACATACGGGCAGCTAATTGATCATCAGTATTCATTGTAAACACAACAATCGGAATGTTTTTTTTATGCTCTTTAATAGCTGCTACTAGTTTAATGGAATTGATACCAGGCATATTCACATCTACAATAGCCACATCATAATGATTTTCATTAATCATTGATAATAGTTCGTTTCCATTATCCGTTTCGGCTTGTATTTGTATATCAGAACCAATTTGAAAAATCAATTGTAAACCGGTTCTTACTACCGCATGGTCATCAGCAATTATTACAGTTATCATTTTTTATAAACATGAAGAATAAAACAAAAGTACCTTCCTTAAGTCAATACACTTTTTCCTACGTGTTAATATATCATTAATAATAGCCGCCTTGATTAAGTAATCTTTATCAATCTCTACTTCATATGCCTGTCTAAATGAAAGACAAACACTTCTATCATCATTAAAATCAACACTTAAGCAGCATCTTGAATTTTGACATAGTAAAAAGTACTATGCCCGTCTGTGCATTCGCACTATTGCTGAAGAAAGCTATCTCGCCTAACATTGCAATGAATTTTAAGACGATTTAAACATCAAAACATAAACTATAAATTGGAATTTCAAGAAATGAAAAAACAACTGCTTTTTATTGCATTCCTGGTATTAGGATTTTGTTCACTAAATGCTCAAAACGGAAATATCAGAGGTAGAGTTTTAGACAGCAACAACTTATCTTTGCCTGGAGCTAGTATTTATACCGATGATTTTGTAATTGGTACTTTTACGGATGTAAACGGAAATTATGTAATTACTAACGTTGAAGCTGGAACCTATCAATTAAAAGTTTCCTATATCGGTTTTGAACCTTCAGAATTAGAAGTTACTGTTAAGCCAGGACAAACTACGGTTTTAGATTTTAAAATGGATCCGGGTGTGGGGATTCAGGAAGTAACTGTCTCTGCCGGATTACAAGGTCAGTCAAAAGCGCTAAACCAACAAAAAAACAGTGCTAACATTACTAATGTAATTGCATCAGATCAAATAGGTAAATTCCCTGATGCCAATATTGGCGATGCTCTAAAGCGTATTCCCGGTATTAATGTGCAGTACGACCAAGGTGAGGCTCGTTTTGGTAATATTCGTGGTACAGCGCCTCAATACAATTCAGTTACCATTAATGGAGAACGTATTCCTTCTGCTGAGGCTGAAGTTCGTGAGATTCAGTTAGACCTAGTTCCTTCTGAAATGATTCAGATGGTGGAAGTTAATAAAGCTGTTACGCCAGATATGGATGCAGATGCCATTGGTGGATCAATAAACCTTGTAACCATTGCGGAACCCTACAAAAGACGTTTTACGGGTTCTTTTGGTTCCGGATATAATTATTTAGCAGGAGAGCCTACTTTTGTTGGGAATCTTATTTATGGAGATCGCTTTTTGAATGAAAAATTAGGTATGATTTTAAGTGCTTCATTCCATAACAACAAATTAGGATCAGATAACGTGGAAGCTGAATGGGATGGCCACGAAGAAGATTATTACCTGAGCGAAGTCCAAGTACGCCAATACTACTTACAACGTATTCGCCAGAGTTATTCAGCCTCTTTCGATCTTAAACTAAACGAAGATCACACCTTATTTTTAAAGGGCATTTATAACCGTCGTAAAGACTGGGAAAACAGATACAGAAATGTTTTTAAACCGGTAGATGAACCAACTGGAAATTATTATCCAGCAGAAGTATATGATGGTCCTGGGGAAGATGATATTGAAGGCACTGATGATGATGAATATGAGGAAACTGAAATTGCCAGAGAAACTAAATCCGGAGCTAATGATAAGAATGCCCGTTTAGAGGATCAGCAAATGATGCAGTTTGCTTTAAGTGGTGAACATTTATTTGGAATCGTTAAAACAGATTGGGGTCTTTCTTATTCTAAAGCATCTGAAGACAGACCGCAAGAAAGATACCTTGAAATGACCATTGAAGGTGAAGACATTTTTTATGATGCATCAAACACAAGAAAGCCATTTATGACCTTAGATCCATCTTTACAGGATTTAAATGGCGATTGGGAAGTAAATGAACTCACTGAAGAAAATCAATATACAGAAGATATTGATGTTGTGGCTCGTTTAAACTTTGAAATTCCTTTAGCTAATGGTTCATTTAAAAGTTCATTAAAATTTGGTGGGAAATATAAATCCAAAGAAAAAAAGAGAGATAACGACTTTTACGAATATTCACCACTAAACGAAGATGAATTCCTTGCCAACGCATTGAATAGTAAAAAAAACTGGTCAAAAGATGATTTTATGCCAGGAGATAAATATGATGTGGGTTCATTTGTTTCTAAGGAATTTGTTGGTAGATTGAATTTGCAAGATGAAACACAGTTCGAAAAAGAAATTGATTGGTCTGAATTAGCAGGAAACTATAACGCAAAAGAAAAAGTTTCTGCAGGATATATCATGTTAAATCAACAATTGGGAGAAAAACTATCTGTCATTGTTGGTGCCAGAATCGAACACACTAAAACTGAAGGCGAAGGTTTTATTTATGATGATGAAGCAAATGATGATACCGACCCTCGCGTTGCAACTGGTGTATTGGAAAACAATTATACCAATGTGCTTCCAAATTTCCATATACGTTATAATCTGGATAAAAACACGGTTTTAAGAACAGCATTTACTTCAACTATTGCTCGTCCAGGGTATTTTGATTTAATTCCTTATGTTCAAATTGAAGATAATGAAGAGATTTCTCTAGGTAATCCTGGTCTGGAACCAACTAAATCTAACAACATCGATATTATGATGGAGCACTATTTTAAGTCTATTGGTATTGTATCAGGAGGTTTCTTTTATAAGGATATTAAAGATTTTATTGTTGATGAGCGTAAATCTGATGTTGATATGAATGGTGATGCCAACGGAACAGGAACCATATACGAAAAGTATAAAAGACCTATCAACGGTGGAGATGCTAAACTATGGGGTCTTGAATTTGCAGTTCAGCGTCAACTGAACTTCTTACCTGGTTTTTTAAACGGATTTGGAGTATATGCAAACTATACCTATACCCATACTAAAATCACGAACTTTAATATTGAAGATCGCGAAAACGAAGATTTAGTAATGCCTGGATCTCCTGAGCATACTTTAAACGCATCTTTATCATACGAATTAAAGAAGTTTTCAGGAAGATTATCATACAATTATGCCAGTGATTTTATTGATGAAGTTGGTGATAGTAAGTTTAATGACATCTACTACGATGCCGTAACATACATGGATTTAAATCTTACTTATAACCTAAATGAAAATTACTTATTTTATGCTGATCTCAACAATTTATTAAATCAGCCATTAAGATATTTTCAGGGTAAAAGTAACCGATCTTACCAAATGGAATACTACGGTATGACAGTTAAAGCTGGTGTAAAAGTTAACTTTTAATTATGAGTTTGTTGGATGAGAATATTCATATCCAACATTCTTTATACAAGCAGAAATTTTTATTTTACATTTCAATGTGATTCAGAATACAATCTGGATTCCCTTTGAAAAACATAATTCATATGAAGATACTTTCAATATTCACATTATTATTGCTTTTAGGTGTAATTTCATCATGTAATCAAACACATAAAAAGCAATCTGATAAAACAGAAGAAAGCTCTGTGAATTCAGAACAAGCAGAGCGAAATAAAGAAGCCAGAGAAGATTCTATTAAAATGGCTGAAGCAGTAAGCTTAAAATCTAAATTTACAAATATTACTGAGGCGGATTACGAAACTATTCCTGTTGTCTCGGAGCATGGCGAGGATGCTGCCGATGATCCTGCTATTTGGGTAAACAAAAGCAATCCTGCCAAAAGTTTAATTATTGGTACTAATAAAAAAGCTGGCTTACATGTTTACACGCTACAAGGTGAAGAACTTCAGTTTATTAAAATAGGTAAGATTAACAATGCCGATGTGAGTTACAATTTTAAGTGGAAAGAACAACAAACAGATATCATTGCCGGAAGTAATCGCTCTTACAATGGTGTTGATGTATTGGCTATTGATAAAACCAACCTTAGATTAGTGGAAAAACCAGTTTGTTCTATCCCCTCTTCTGTTGATGATGTTTACGGACTTTGTATGTACCACGATACCCAAGCAAATAAGCACTATGTATATGTAAACGGTAAAAACGGTGTAATTGAGCAATGGTATTTAAACAATAGTACCGATTCGGTATATGCTGAACTGGTTCGTACTTTAAAAGTAAACAGTCAACCTGAGGGAATGGTGGTTGATCCGCTTACCAATATATTATATGTAGGTGTTGAAGAAGAAGCTATTTTTAAATTTGATGCCCATGCCAATGGTGATACAACATCTGAGGTAATTACTTCTTCAAGTATGCAAAACAACAAGGATATAAGTTATGATATCGAAGGATTAGCTATCTATCGTATCTCAGAAGACGAAGGTTATTTAATTGCTTCCAGTCAGGGTAGTTTTTCGTATGCTGTTTTTGATTTAAGCGAGCAAAATAACTATATCACCAGTTTTGTGGTAAATAACAAAACCTACGATGGCATTGATGAAACAGATGGTTTGGATGTGAGTCCTGTCCCCATGGGTGATGCTTTTCCTAAAGGTATATTTGTGGCACAGGATGGTTTTAATATGGATGGAAAATCCAGTGTCAACCAAAATTTTAAAATTGTTTCTTTCGAAAAGATTCTTCCATTCCTGAAGTAATAGCCTGAGTTCGATTAAAATTAGCGAGCTCAAAATTCAGTAAATGATTGATTTACAATATGAATTTTTGAGACATAGCGAGCTATGGTGATAAAATTTAGAGCCGTAAATCGATTATTTACTGAAAAGCTATGAATGTCACTTATAAATACCGATTTTCTGCGTCATATTTGCTTACCATAGCCCGGCTATGCTTTCGCAAACATTCCTTAAAACTCAATATTTATAAGCGATTTGAGCCATTAATTTTATATCGAACTCAGGTTATTAACCAACCTTAGATAGTGTTCGTCTATAAAGTCCAACTACTGCGTTGTTGCTCAAAATCCAGATCCTCATATACCATAGTATACTGCGGTTTGAATTTTTCACACGCCTTGTATTTAAAATTTATAGCCCAAACCCCACTTTATGGACAGGCAACAGAAGCATATAAATTGAAAACACACAATGTACTGAGTGAAGCTATTCAGGACTTACAAATAAATTCATAAAAAAGGGAGGCTTACAAAAGCCTCCCTTAATTTTTTATTAGTAATCAGATTAAAGTTCCTTTTCTGTGAACGCACCTAATGTTAAATATTTTTCATATAAAGCTTTATATGCTTCTACGTTAGCTGCAATAGGATCATATTCCTTTTCGAATCCTTGTCCCATAGCTTTCTGTGCTGCGGCAATATTAGGATGAACTCCAGAAGCAACAGCTGCAAACATAGCTGCACCTAAAGCTACACTTTGCTCTGAACGGGCAACTTTGATAGGCATACCTAATACATCTGCCAATGTTTGCATTACAAAATCTGATTTTTTTGCTACTCCACCAATAGCTACTACCTGATCTACTTTTACTCCATTATCAAGAAAACGTTGAACGATAGCTTTGGATCCAAAAGCTGTTGCTTCAACTAAAGCACGGAAAATACGTGGTGCCGTTGAACCCAGATTTAATCCGGTAATAGTACCTTTTACATTTTGAGTAGCATCAGGAGTACGACGTCCGTTTAACCAATCAGTAGCTAAAACTGTAGACTCTTCTAATGGAATTTTCATAGCTTCTTCTGATAAAGCCGGGATAATCTTATCCTCAATTGCCTTAGCCTGATCTTTATCATCGATAAATTGCAGTGGCCACGCCAATACATTTTTAAACCAGGCATATACATCACCAAAGGCAGACTGACCAGCTTCTAATCCAACCATTCCAGGAATTACAGAACCATCAACCTGTCCACAAATTCCGGGGATCAATTTATCACCCAATTCACTTTCTGGTGAAACCATAATATCACAAGTTGAAGTTCCCATGATACGTACAAAAGTATTGGCTTCTATTTCGGCACCTACAGCTCCCATATGTGCATCAAACGCACTTACACCAATCACAACATCAGTTGACAAACCTAATTTATCAGCCCACTCCGGAGTTAAGTTACCAAATGCTTCATCGCTGGTATAGGTATCTTCAAATAAATTCTCACGCAATCCTTTTAATTCCGGACCAAGCTCAACTAAGAATTCTTCTGGTGGAAGGCCATTCCAATCGGTATGCCATAATGCTTTATGTCCCGCAGCACAACGGCTTCTTTTCACCTCTTTAATGGCTGTTTTACCTGTTAACACGGCTGGCAACCAATCACAATACTCAATCCAGGATACAGCAGCATCTTTCACCGCCTCATCTTTACGCAAAGTGTGAAGAACTTTAGCCCATACCCATTCAGAAGAATAAATTCCTCCTTCGTATTTAGTGAAATCTACATCCCATTTACGTGCTAATTCGTTTATTTCATCAGCCTCTTTAACTGCAGTATGGTCTTTCCATAAAATAAACATTGCATCCGGGTTCTCTTCAAACTCAGGTAACATCGCCAATGGAGTACCATTGCCATCTGTTAATGCAGGTGTACTACCTGTTGTATCAAATGAAATACCTACCACATTTTCTGCCACTGAAGCATCACATTGTGCTAATGCCTCTGTAATAGTGGCTTCCATTACTTCTAAATAATCTTTTGGATGTTGACGGTATTGATTTTTAGCTGGAACACAATATTTTCCTTCCATCCATCGTGGATAATACTTTACTGATGAAGCCATTTCTTCACCTGTAACTACATCAACTATTAATGCTCTTGCTGAGTCAGAACCATAATCCAACCCAATTACATATTGTTTTTTCATTATTATTTCTCTTTTGTATTAAGATGATTTCAGAAACAAAGGTGACCTATCAACCCATCACTAAAATAACTGTCCGGAAATTCAAATCACCACACTTACTCTCTAAGGACCTATATTTTTATCTTTGGAGCCGCCTTAATGCAGGGGTAAAAAGCCAAAATTACGTATCATTAAGACAGCTCCCTGCAATACAAACCATTTACTTTTTATCCAAAGCTAAGTATCTTAAAATGGGTCAGCAAGATTACCTAAATACAGCTTGCCTTTTATGGCAAGCTTTTAAACGATCCCGTTGTAACACGGGATCGTTTTTTTTGGGTTTTGCACCTTTAATATCAATCTTGTCCATAATAAGCATTATCACCATGTTTACGGTTAAAATGCTTTTCAACTAAATGGTAATTCATATCAGCCTTAGGGTTTACCTGAAAAGCGATAAAATCCATTTTGGCAATTTGCTCTAAAACAACACTGTTATGAACAGCATCATCTGCATCTTTTCCCCATGAAAAAGGTCCGTGATTTTTCACTAACACACCAGGTACATGCATTGGATTTTTATCGCTAAAAGCGTCAATAATTACTGTCCCTGTCTCTTTTTCGTACTCCGTTACCACCTCTTTTTCTGTCATTGACCGGGTACAAGGTACATCTCCATAGAAATAATCTGCATGAGTTGTTCCCAAAACAGGTAAATCAATTCCAGCTTGTGACCAGGCTGTAGCATATGTAGAATGTGTATGAACCACACCTCCTATTTCCGGAAAAGCTTTATATAACTCCAAATGTGTAGGAGTGTCTGATGAAGGCTTTAATTTTCCATCAACTACTTTACCATCCATATCCACTACAACCATATCTGAGGCTTTCATAACATCGTAATCAACACCACTAGGTTTAATAACTACTAAACCTTTTTCTCTATCAATAGCACTCACATTACCCCATGTGAAAATTACAAGGCCATGTTTTACTAAATCAAGATTTGCTTTAAATACTTTTTCTTTTAATTGCTCTAACATATCGCTATAATAACTTTACCAGAAATAAATATAGAATGACACAGTTAGTCCAAGGATAATAACAGTATGTACGATATCCCATGCATTCCAGCTTGCTCTGGATTTTGCTTTTTCTTCTGGTGTTGATGTACCAAATACCAACCCTTGTATTTTTTCAGCTGTTGGTGCTTCGGTGGATAAACTTACTGCCACTACCACAATAATACATACTAACAACATCCATCCACAGAAAAATAACCAGTTCGTATCAAAAAACACACTCTTAAATAAACTTTCAGAGGCATCCTGTACTGTGTTGTAATATACTTTAGCACCTAACCTGGTTATACCAATAATAAAACCAGACATCAGCCCCCAATATCCACCTTTAGCAGAAGCACGTTTCCAGGTAATACCCATTAAGAATGCGGCAGCAATACCAGGAGCTAATACAGATTGAACATCCTGCAAGTACTCGTAAAGTACATTACCGATGCTACGCATAATCGGAATCCATAAAATACCCAGCGTTACAATTACCACGGTAGCAATCTGACCAATTTTCACCAACTTATTTTCCGGAGTTTCAGGCTTAAATCGCTTGTAGAAATCGATGGTAAATAACATTGCTGATGAGTTAAATAATGAAGCTAAAGAACTCATTAATGCAGCCAAAATACCACAAACCACCAAACCTTTAACACCTGCTGGAAGTAAGGTAGCCACTAACGAAGGGAAAGCAGCATCAGGTGTTGGCAATACATACAATTCACCATTTACCATTACATCACCTTTTGCACTCATGGCATAAGCAATCATACCTGGTATTAAGAAAAGAAATACTGGTAATAATTTTAAGTAAGCACCAAAGATAGTACCTCGGCGAGATTGTGTTTCGTTTTTACCGGAAAGTACCCTTTGTACAATAAACTGGTCGGTACACCAGTACCAGAATCCGATAACTGCAGAACCTATTAATGCACCTAACCAGGGAAAATCAGGATCACCATTATCCCTTATCAAATTAATCATGCTATCACCGTACTCATTCACTTTAGTAGCACCACAAATTTCAAGTACCTGCTCCCAACCTCCTACGGCTTTCAATCCAAGTACCACAATAATTAGTGATCCACCTAAAAGAATCGGTGTCTGAAGCACTGATGTATACAATACAGATTTCATACCACCAAAAATGGTATATAGGGCTGTTAACAGTACCAATCCAATGGCCGATATCCAGAAGAAATCAATTCCCCAGAGTTCCTCAATACCAAAAACCTGTTGAAATACCAATCCTCCGGCATAAACCGTAACCGCTACTTTGGTTAGTACATAACTTACTAAAGAAATCAATGACAATACAGTTCTTGATTCTTTATTGTATCTACGTTCTAAGAACTCAGGCATTGTTAATACCATACTTCGGGAATAAAAAGGTACAAATACCCATCCCAGGATCAATATCATCCATCCCTGAATCTCCCAGTGTGCCATTGCCATACCACTTGAAGCACCAGCTCCGGCAAGTCCGATTAAATGTTCGGATCCAATGTTTGAAGCAAATATTGATGCTCCGATAGCAACCCATGAAGCATCACGTCCTCCAAGGAAATAATCTTCAGAATTTTTATTCTTCTGGCTAACCACCCATACAATAATGGCAATCAGCATAGCAAAGAATATTCCAATTACAATCCAATCTAAAGTAACCATGTTTTAATTTGTTTCTGGCATATGAAGATCATACACCATATTTTATAAAATTTATTATATTCCTTTTGCTAAATGATAATATAGATCATTCCATTGAAGTTCTTTCTTGAATTGTGGTATCGTAGTATCTTTATCAATTACTACAGCCTCAATACCTGCAACTTCAGCATAATCTAATAAGTCCTCAACTGTTAAATCATATGAGAAACTTGTATGGTGAGTACCTCCTGCTAAAATCCAGGCAGCAGCTCCCACTTCAAAATTTGGTTGTGGAATCCAAAGTGCACTAGCAACCGGTAGCTTAGGAAGATCTTTTGATTCAATACAATCAACAGCATTAATAATCATACGGAAACGGCTTCCCATATCAACTATTGTTGCAGCAACACCAGGTCCTGTTTTACTTGTAAATACTAATCGGGCTGGATCATTTTTACCACCTATCCCTAATGGGTGAACTTCTAATTTTGGTTTATGATCTGCAATTAAAGGACAAACCTCTAACATGTGAGCCTGAAGAATAGAACTGTTTTCGCCATCGAAGTTTAGTGTGTAATCTTCAAGGAATGAACAACCATTAGGTAATCCTTGTCCCATATACCACATTGTACGGCATAAAGCGGCTGTTTTCCAGTCTCCTTCAGCACCAAATCCATAACCATCAGCCATTAAACGCTGTGAGGCTAATCCAGGAAGCTGATCAACACCTTCTAAATCATCAAAGTTAGTTGTAAAAGCTTTGGCTCCTTTTGCTTCCAGGTATCTGCGTAATCCAATTTCAATACGAGCGGCATGTACAACCTGAGCTCTGTCTTTCCCTCCCTCTTTGCAGTTATCAGCAAAGTCATATTCTTCTTCATATACCTTAACCAACGCTGCCACATCTTCGTCACTAACATTATCCTGAACTTTTACAAAATCAGCAATCGGGCTATAATCAACATGATAACCAAACACTCTTTCAGCATCTACTTTATCACCATCAGTTACAGCTACATTGTTCATTTGATCGCCAAAACGCACAATTAACATATCTTGAGAATCTGCCCATGCTGCTGCTACACGCGACCAACCTGCCACCTGAGAAACTATTTTAGGATCTTGCCAGTGACCAACAACCACTTTACGATTCAAACGCATACGTGCTGTGATATGACCGAATTCTCTATCACCGTGGGCACTTTGATTCAGATTCATAAAATCCATATCGATTTCATTCCAAGGAATCTCTTTATTATACTGAGTATGAAGGTGAAGCAATGGCTTATTTAATTCTTTAAGCCCGTGAATCCACATTTTTGCAGGTGAAAATGTATGCATCCATGTAATAATACCAACACAATTTTCTGCACTATTTGCTTCTTTGCAAATCTTATGTATTTCATGAGAACCTGTTCCTGTAGGTTTGCAAACAACTTTAACCGGAATTTCAGATGATGCATCAAACGCAGCTGCTATTTCTTTTGAGTGTTGAGCAACCTGATCTAATGTTTTTTGTCCATACAAATGCTGACTTCCTGTCACAAACCAAACTTCTAATTGATCTATTGTTTTCATAATAATTAATGATTTAAATTCTATTTACACAAAGACTATTTTATATACTTCTGATGTTTCGGATTAATATTTTACTAAATCTAATAAGAATATAGTACTTTTTACTATTATTAAGTTATATAAAACTAATTTTTAACAATTCTCTCAAAGGACTTATCCTGATTTCCTTCCTTAAATTTAAAGTAATAAGCACCTCTCCTGGACTCTGTTGTATTTTTCTCATCCAGTCGCTCCAATACATTTAATGATAAAACTTTTTTCCTGAAATTACCAGTATCCAATTCTCTTTGGAAAATGGCTTCATATAGTTTTCGTAATTGTAATAAAGTGAACTGATCAGGTAATAGTTCGTTTCCTATCAACTCCAACCCTGCCCTTATCTGCAATTTCTCCAATGCTTTATCTACCATTTCATTATGGTCGAAAATAAGATTAGGAAGCGATGGCAATGACCACCAATGAGCTCCACTTTCTCTTACTCTGTCAGAGTTATGCTTATCTATTCTAATCAATGCATAATAGGTAAGACTTATTACTCTTCCTTCGGGATCCCGTTTCGGGTTTGAAAAGGCCTGAACCTGTTCCAGATATATATCATTTAAACCTGTAATCTTTTTCAAGATACGCCTGGCTGCATTATCTGAAGACTCTTCATCACCAACAAATCCACCCATCAAGGACCACATTCCTTTCGCTGGTTCAAATCCACGATGATATAGCAGAAGCTTCAGATCACCATCTTCATAACCGAATATCACGCAGTCTACAGCAACAAAGTATTTCGAAAATTTACCGTATTTTTCTCCAATCATATGCAACAAATATAATAGTAGTATATTGTACTATTATATTTTCTGCAACATTTTTTTTGATTTTTTAAGTTATTTATTTTGAATGTAAATTAGAACAACTATTAAGTAGTTGTTTTTGTGATAGTTACATTAATGTAGGTAAATATTACAGAATCCCTCATCAATAAAATGTTTTTGATTTAAATTAAATCTTCCGGAAAAGCTGCCCTTAACTTCCAGGGCTCCACTTTGATTTTCATTCTGATTATCAATTACATTACAAGCAAAATCCACAAACACTTCAATAATACCATCCACTTCATCAGAATAGTATACGTTACTACCATAAACCCTATTTAATGTAGAATTCTGTAACTCGTATTTAAAATCAATACTATTAGGCACTATTTTTTCACGTAGAAACTCATGAATTATTTGCTTGATATCTAATTCTATATATTCCATATCATTTTGCTGTCTGCATTATTTATGTATGCAAAAATAGCCGAATCATACTTGATTAAAAATTTTCGGGTATGAGATTGAATAAAAAGAGTTGGAGAATCTCGTATGAAAAGCGACATTGCCACAAATGCATCTGTACAGGATGCTTTTTTCATCAGGTAGTTGTATTTACTAACGTTCTGCGTGTGTCGTGAGCCGGAATACAATGCCTATCGCCCAATGCTAATCTGGTTATTAGTTTGTTTGCACATTATGTATTCCGACTGTGCCGGATGTTAGGTTTTGTGTGGTGTTGATGTTTTCTCCATTGATGCTAAATGAAAGGGTTAAGCTTATGCCTGCTTTTAGCTGTTCGGTGTTTTGTAACAATACTGTTGACAGTCCTTTGCCAATCAGGTTCAGGTATGGTACTTGAAACATAATTTCAGGTTCCTGGGTTAAGCCTGCCTCTATGGTGAGTCCTTTTATATCGGGTGTGAATCCGGAATTTTTAAAGTAATATTGTTGGTGACTTTTGGGAGGACGAGACCCTTCATCTTGAAATATTATAAACAAGCTATTTTGCCCATAGCCCCATGTAAGTAATCGTAGTTCCCATTTTTATAATCCTGCGATAAGAATTGTTCTATATATAGCAACACATATTCAACAGAATCTACTTCCTTTACAGGCAGAACTCCCATTGAAACAAGATGTTTAAACAACCAACAAAATCCGGTTAATCCATTACTTAAGCTTGCATCAAGAACATGATCACCGGAATTATCAACAACAATTTCTAATAACCTTTCTGCCTCACATAAATACTCATCATTTTTACTTTGCTTATACCTATATGCTAAATATAAAACTCGACCTAAGTCACTAATAAACAGACTCGGGATAAATAGCTTTTGATTGATAACAATATCATCTACCTTTTTTTAACAAACTTTTTATTCGGTTTCTATCAATATTCATCTAACACAGGTTTATTGTATTTTTTCCAAAACTCGTGGTCGTTTAAAAGATCCCTAAAATTTTTGCATTTTCTACAGGCTTCTTCTTCTATTTCTTCAACATCAACAGCAGTTGTTTTTGTCGCATAAAACACATGAGAGCCAAGCAGTTCAAACAATTCGTTGGTGGTGATATTGTTTCTTTTACTTTTCTTGCTTATACCTCATATCCTCCACTAATAATAAACTCCTTTAGCAGATTATGTACCCTGATATTCACTTTAAACGGTCGGTTTTAATTCCTTCCTGTTTTTCAAAAAACACCTTTACCTTGGCTTTATCTACCAGTGATAATAATTTTGGTTTCATGTGCCCCCCAAACACACTTCATTAATTCAAAAGGGGTAATTAAAATTGATAAAAGAGATGGATATACCTTAATTATGGCAAACGATTCTGAAGTTCTTGTTTCTATTCATCACAGAGAACAACTTATCCAAACGTTTGAAATGATTTAATTCTCCTTCATCATCAATTTATAAACCTACTTTTACTGGAATAGACGCCTGCAAATTTTTCACTTCTCATATATATTTCTAGTTTTACATGTAATAAATGATTTACCTGAATTATAATTGATAGAATAAATTTAAAATAAGCACCTCAGTGCTCATCCTAATTGGCAATAAAACATTAAATAAATGAAATACCTTATATACGTTTTTATACTAACAACTTTCACAAGTGTAAATATTTTAGCACAAAACGATGAATCATTTAAAGATGTAGTTTTTAAATGTGGTTTTGAACCTAGCAGCATGGATATTAATAAAGATGATTCAAAACTGATTATTGGTGGAGAAAATAAGACTGTTGTTGTTTATGATTTAATATCCCAAAAAACAATCTTTGAAAAAGAGGCTCATTACCTACCTGTTGCAAAAGTTCAGTTTTCGAACATTCAGGATGGATTTTATACCGTTGGAGATAAAAGCTTTAAACTTTGGTTATCAGGAGCTGATGAACCGGAAAAATTATTTACAGGAAGTCATACTTCAATAACCGATTTGGATATGACCCCGGATGAAGAAAATTTTGTAGGTGGGTCTTACGAAAAAAGATTCAGGTATTGGAATAGCACTTTACCCGATAGTCCTGAAGAAATAGATACCGATCAGAAAAAAAGCATTATTTCCGTTGCTATCAGTGATGATAATCAACTTATTGCATCCGGCTCCTTAGATTCTACCATTGAAATCTGGAATACAGATTCATCTACCCGAAAAAATAAAATATTGGCTCATGCAGGTCCGGTTTGTTGTCTGGAGTTTATTGGGAATGATCGGTTTCTTCTATCAGCCTCCCATGATGGCTACACTAAGCTATGGGATGTTGCAACAGGTGAAATATTGAAAGTATATAGCGGTCATACACAGGCTGTAAATGCAATTAGTGTTAGTCCTGATGAAAATTTTTTATTAACCGCATCATACGATAATTCAATAAACTTATATGCCATTGCTACAGGAGATCTTATACACAGATACTCTTATCATAAAGCACCGGTTTTTGATGTAGTTTGGAACCATGATGGAAGTGAATTTTTCTCATGTGATAAAGAAGGTGTTGTTGCAGAATGGACTGTAGATAAAAAGCTTTTTGTTGATTTTTATTATAACGATGAAATACAACATGAATATGAAACCAACAAACTGTTTTCACCCCGAAGAAAAGGAGAATCCAAAGATGACTATAAGGTTAGAGAGGAAAAAGCTGAATTAGAGAAACAACAACTTATTGAAACCTACTACGCAAAGTACTTAGAAACCTTAAATAACAAAGTCAGCCTAAAAGACTGACTTTAATAAGATAACATACAAAAATCCTAAACCCTATTCGTATCGGCAAAGATAACTTACAGGCTCTGCTACTTTTACTTTAAAAGAAGCATCTTTCTCCACCTTAAAGGTTTCTCCCTGCGCGTATAATTTCCATTCATTTGAATCTGGAAGACATACCTCCATTTCACCATAAGTAATGGTCATATATTCTATCGTTGTAGTACCAAATTCAAATTCTCCATTTTCAATAACTCCTGCAGTTGCATTTCCTTTGCTATTGTTAACTGCTATTGATTTAACTTTTCCTTCAAAATATTCGTTTACCTGTAACATTTTAATGATTTTATAATTTATATGATTTCCGGACAAATATAAATTTTAATTATCTATACTTTACTACAATAGCTATCAGATATAACTAAAAAACTTTCCCCAAAAAACCAGAAACTACTCTAGCAATTTATCAGGCTCGTTTAGTAAATATCTGTTCCATATGAAACGCATTGATTACAAAATAAAGATGGAACCATAAGGTTGGAGATAAAGAATTACAAAAATTAAGAAGAACCAATTGACTTAGTTCTTTAATAACCATCAAAATAGTATTCAATAAATTAACTCCGGTTCTTTTATGAAGACCGGAGTTTTTATTTATTGAGATATTTTTTTGTCTTTATTACCTTTACTTCATGAAAAGTTTTAAAAAGACCCTTGTTAAAACCTGGTATCTCGAACACCGGGGAGAGATTCCTCCATTATCCAGTCAAATTTCTATTGAGAGGTGGCTTCATCCAGCTATTGAGGATTACCTTGATTTGTATAAAAGCGTAGGTAAAAATTGGGGTTGGAGCGGCAGATTACTCATATCCAGAAATGAACTTAAGCAATTATTATTATCTGAAGAAAATGAAATCTGGAAATGCTACCACAATAATCACTTAATAGGCTTTTTTGAACTCGATAAGTCTAAAGGTTCTAAGGTTGAAATCGTTTATCTAGGATTACTTCCCCAATACATAGGCAAAGGATTGGGTAAAGATTTACTATATACCTGCATCCATACTGCCTACACAAATTTAACAACAACTGTTTGGCTTCACACCTGTGAATTTGATCATAAAAATGCACTAAATACCTACATCAAAGCTGGTTTTTCAATTAAAAAGGAAAGTTTTGACACATCCTATTATCCGGATTCGTTCTTAAGACGAAAGAGATCTATCTGCGACTAATTATTTAGTTATCACAATGAATCACCCTCAACAATAATAAAGTTTCCGCCTCAACATTTACAAATGCATACAGAAAGGGAGTATCAACTAATGATTGAGAGTTATCAAGAGCAGCCTTCAGTTCAAGCAGATATAATCGATGCAACTTCCACATCAAGTGCAGAATTCCGGGGGATATTCATTTATTACATCAGGGTTTTCAACCCTTTTTAGAGCATTATCTTTCTACCTTTTTGCCCTCTCGGTTAACAGTCCGCATATAAACAACTGGTTTCAAGGAACATTTACGAAACCATAGCGTGCTATGGGAAGCAAATATGAAAATGAAAACAGTCGTTTATAAGAGGTTTTTTTTCATTAAATGACCGATCTACTTCTCTACATTTTATCACTATAGCTCGCTATGCTTTAAAAATATTTATTGAATATCAATCATTTAATAAAATCTGAGCTCTTTAATTTTAATCGAACTCAGGTTAATAATCATTGGAAATCCGAAAATCTAACACCGGGTAGCATCCATTTCTTTTTAAGATAAACTGATACCACCCTTACTCCTCTTGCAATATATTCCAGTTCACCACCCTTTGCCATTTTAATTCCGCATACGATTCATCATAGCAGATATCCCTCCTCCATTCATCACATTTGTATATCCTCGTTGCATTAATACTTGTTTGGCATAGGCTGACCTTGCTCCGGATGCACAATACACTACTATTTCACGATTTGGATTAGATCCTAAATCTGCATTATTTTGCATTATATCGTCTAAAGGAATGTTAATAGCATTCGGAAAAGCTCCACTCATAAACTCCCCCTGAGTTCGTACATCAACAATCAATGGACGATTATCATCTGGCTTTTCTTCCTTTTTAGGGGTCTTATCTTTTTCTACTTCTTTTTCTTCGCCAATACTCTTTTCTTCAATAGGTAAAAGTTGAAGATTCATATTTTCAAATCCTATGGTAATGGCATAGCGTTGCATGGATATATGTCCTCCTAAAATATTTATCACATTACTAAATCCAGCCCCCTTTAAAGTCCTTAAAGCCTGATGTCCTTTTTTACCATTTTCATCATAAACCAAAATCATACGACCTTCAGGCAAGGCCTTTATATGATCCGGCAATACTTCCAATGGAATATGAACAGCGCCTTCTACATGACTCTTATCGTATGCAAATACATCACGCACATCCATAAAAATAACATCATTATCTTTTATCAAAGCATCCAACTCTGAACTAGTAACAGAAGGACTATAGCCAGACATCCGGTTTTCGGCCACATAAGCAGCCATATTCATCACATCGTTAGCCGTTCCGATTGGAGGGGAATAAGCAAAGTCGATATCAGCGATTTCGCTTACAGTTAACTTAGAGGCTGTGGCAGTGGCAATCACATCCAACCTTTTATCAGCACCTTTATAGCCAGCGGTTTGTCCTCCCAACACAACCCCTGTTTTTTTATCATACACTACCAGGGCGGTTACAGTTTCGGCTCCCGGATAATAAGAAGTATGATGTTCTTTATGCACCACAATAGCCTCTGCATCTATACCTAAAGAAACAGCCTGTTTAAGGGATAAACCAGTTGTTCCGGCAACAGCCTCAAATACTCTTACCACAGAAGTTCCGATAGCTCCCCGGTAATGATGATTACCTCCCAAGGCATTTTCTGCTGCAATGCGCCCTTGACGGTTTGCCGGACCAGCCAATGGGATACGTACTTTTTTGCCATTTACCCGGTGTTCGATTTCTACCATGTCACCTGCGGCATAAATATCCTGATCTGAAGTTTGTAATTGGCTGTTCACTAACAAGCCCCCGGCCTCTCCTACCTTTAATCCAGCATCAATGGCCAATTGTAAGGTGGGTCGAACTCCAATGGACATTATTACCATATCGGCTTCCAATTCTTTACCGTTATCTAATATTACAGCATTTGATTTAATTTCTGTTACACCGGCATTTGTATGTACACCTACTCCATATGCATGTAATTCCTGCTCAATAAAACCGGCTATTTCACCTTCCATAATAGACATTACATGAGGCATTTTTTCAACCACATGTACATTTAAACCTCTCTTCGCCAAAGCTTCAACCATTTCCAGTCCAATAAAACCGCCTCCAACAACTACTGCATTTTTCGGATTTTCATCTTCCAGGTGTGCCGAAATCTTATCCATATCTTCCAGTGTCCATAAGGTAAACACATGATCTTTGTCTGCCCCCGGTAATTCCGGCTTTAACGGACGTCCGCCTTGTGCCAGAATAAGCTTGGTATATTCATAGTTTTTTGTTTCACCTGAGCGACTATCAACCGACTTTATCAGGTGTTTTTGGGTATCTATTTCTGAAACAAGAGTGTGAGTATGCACCTCAACATCATATTGCTCATGAAAGCTTTCCGGACTTTGAAGAATTAATTTTGAACGACTTTTAATATCACCCGCTATATAATACGGCAATCCGCAATTGGCAAATGAAATGTCGGGACCAGCCTCAAGCATTACTATTTTAGCATCTGGTGATAATCTTCTTGCTTTTGCTGCTGCTGTAGCTCCAGCGGCAACCCCTCCAATAATTACAATTTTTTCCATGCTTTATATTTTTTCGTTTTTTTATTTTCGTTTTTCGATACACATTTTGTTTGTATCTTTTTGTCTTGACAAATCTATTTCATCCCTGGCAATAAATCAGCATAAATACACTTAAACGAATCCGGTTTTTAAATTGATCTTCCTCAACTTTTTAATTGAGCATAACCTATTTCTTAAAATTGATTCTATTTTTGCACGTAACATCTTTAATCTATGCAACAATGAAGACCATTAAAGAAAATGATATTGATTTTATCTGCGATTTAAATGCCCCCTGTTTTCAGGCGCTTAATTCTGAAGAAAAGCAATTGGTAAAATTAAGTAAGACTCAGGTGCTATTTCGTAAAGGTGATAACCTGACCAAACAGGGTACATTTGCATCCTATGTATTATTTGTTGTAAAAGGATTGGCGCTGCAGTATATAGAAAGCGATTTGACCAAAAGTTACAATTTGCGAATTATACAACCGGGCGAATTTATTGGCTTATCCTCGGTATTTTCTGATAACACTTTTAACTACTCTTCGGCAGCCTTAACCGATTGTCATGTTTTTTTGGTGGAGAAAACTGCTATTGCCCAAATCATTAGTTCAAACGGTATTTTTGGATTAAGTCTGATTAAAAGATATTCTGAACAAAACAACAATTTATATGATACACTCAGAAAAGTGCTTTACAAACAAATGAACGGTCGCATGGCAGAAGCTCTCCTATATATTAACAACCTGAAACCTCAATACCCGGATTTATTTCAGATTCTTACTCGCAAAGATTTGGCTGACTTTGCAGGCATCTCCACAGAAAGTGCTGTTAAACTGTTAAAAGCGCTGGAAAAGGATGGAGTTCTTGAATTGAAGGGCAAGGATATTCAAGTAACAGATGAATTAAAACTTCAGGAAATAAGCAGAATTGGCTAAGAGACAGAGCTAATAAACGCCTTCTTATATGACCTTCAAAGTCATGAATCCGAAGCTTTTCATTCAAACACCTTACTTTAAACAGCCTCTACAAAGACAGTGTAAAATAGAATACAGTACCTTTTCCGACCTCTGATTCAATCCATATAGAACCTCCCATAAGCTCAACTAGTTGTCTGGTTTGTCAAATCCGACTTTTCTGGTTTCTCCGCGACAAGTACCTTTACTATTTGTTTTCCTTTAGCCAGAATCTCTGTTTCACCATTATTTTCTAATATTTAGTTTCCTGTCTCAGGAACATTATCAAATATAATAACCTGGGTTCGATATAAAATTAATGGCTCAAATCGCTTATAAATATTGAGTTTCAAGGAATGTTTGCGAAAGCATAGCGGGCTATGGTAAGCAAATATGACGCAGAAAATTGGTATTTATAAGTGACATTCATAGCTTTTCAGTAAATCAATCATTTACTGAAATTTGAGCTCGCTAATTTTAATCGAACTCAGGTTTTTACTGTATAATAGCTTCCTTCCTCTTCAGAGTGAGATCCTGATATTCCATCAGGAGTCAAATTCCCCTTTGAATCAAATTTTCGTTCCCTTTCCAATCTGTTCCTATACCATTATCATTATGAGGATGGTATAAATAATCCATCAGGTAATAATTTTCAGAATGCAGTAAGCTTTTAATGCAATCAGGATTTTGTTATCTTTGAATTCATTAAGCAGGAAAATAACAAAACTTAACATCTCAAATTTGTATAATCGAAATATTTTGTTATAATTAAGATTGCAAATCCTTTTTAAAGAACCGACTACCTTTTTAAAATATATATTGTTTTAATTCACCTATAAAAAATACAACTGTGAAAATTTTCTACTTATTATTCATTAGTCTATTTATTATTTGTAAAATAAGTTCCGGACAACAAATTCAAAGTTTTCCTCTTAGCAGTATTAAACTACTGGATAGTGATTTCAAAAATGCCCAACAAGTAGATATGAAATACATATTGGACCTGGATGTGGACAGATTACTTGCTCCTTACCTTAAAGAAGCCGGTTTAAAGCCTAAAGCAGAACAATATGGAAACTGGGAAAACACAGGATTAGACGGACACATTGGCGGGCATTATCTTTCTGCACTATCATTAATGTATGCCTCAACCGGCAATCAAGAGCTGTTAGATCGATTAAATTACATGATTAATCAGTTGTATGAATGTCAGAAAAAAAACGGGAACGGTTATGTAGGAGGAATTCCCGGGGGTAAAAAAATGTGGGATGAAATTGCATCCGGTAAAATTGATGCCGGAGGATTTTCATTAAACGGGAAATGGGTACCGTTGTATAATATTCATAAAGTATATGCCGGATTAAGAGATGCCTGGATCTATACTAATAATGAAAAAGCAAAAGGAATGCTTATTGCTCTAAGTGATTGGTGTCTGGAATTGGTTAAAGATTTATCTGATGCTCAAATACAACAAATGCTGATTTCAGAACATGGTGGTATGAATGAAATTTTTGCAGATGTGGCTTCAATTACCAGTGAGGAAAAATACTTAGAGCTGGCACGAAAATTTTCACACCACAAGATTCTTGATCCTCTTTTAAAACAACAAGATCAATTAAACGGACAACATGCCAATACTCAGATTCCTAAAGTAATCGGATACAAAAGAATAGCTGAAGTTGCATCAGATTCAGCGTGGGAAGCAGCATCAACCTTTTTCTGGAATACCGTTGTTGAAAACAGAACCATATCAATTGGAGGAAACAGCGTACGAGAACACTTTCATCCTGATGATGATTTTTCCTCTATGGTTGAGTCTCGTCAAGGTCCTGAAACATGTAATACTTATAACATGTTAAAATTAACCCGTCAGCTTTTCTCTACTCAACATGATGCAAAATACGTTGACTTTTATGAACGAGGTTTGTACAATCATATTTTATCGTCTCAACATCCTGAAAAAGGTGGTTTTGTGTATTTTACTCCTATGAGACCCAATCATTACAGAGTATATTCTCAGGTTAATAAAGGATTCTGGTGTTGCGTTGGTTCCGGATTAGAAAATCATGGTAAGTACGGAGAATTGATATACAGCTACCTGAACAATGACTTATATGTTAATTTATTTATCGCTTCTGAATTAACATGGAAAGAAAAAGGACTTCAGGTCATTCAGAATACCAATTTCCCTTATAGTGATATTTCAAATCTTACAATTAAAACAAAAAAGCCTCAAAAATTAGCTTTAAAAATAAGGTATCCGGGTTGGGTAAATGAAAAACCAATGCAGATTTGGATAAACGGCAAAACTGTTAAAATTGAAAATCAACCCTCTTCATACATTACTATCAATAGAAAATGGAGAGATGGAGATAAAATAAAGATTCAATTGCCAATGCACATATATAGTGAGAAACTACCAGATGATTCACCCTGGGTTTCTTTTGAATATGGACCAATTGTATTAGGTGCTGTTACAGATTCCACCGGTTTAAAAGGATTGTTTGCGGATGATAGCAGAATGGGACATGTTGCCAGTGGTCCTTTATATCCAACTAATGAAGCTCCTTTAGTTATGCTTAATAATGATTCTTTTGAAGATGATGTTAAGCTTACTGATAAGAAATCATTAACGTTTGAAGCTCCTTCTTTATTTTATCCTGAAAAATTCAAACATCTAAAACTAGTTCCATTTTACACCATTCATGGAAAAAGATATTCTGTGTATTTTCGAGAGACTACTCCATCGGAATATGAAGAATCAAAAAGAAAATTAGAATTGATGGAAAAAAAGAAACTGGAATTAGAGAAACAAACATTAGACTATATTGCCCCCGGAGAACAGCAACCTGAATCGGATCATTTTATAAAAACAGAAAATTCAAATGCAGGTGTTCATAAAAACCGTCACTGGAGAGATGCTTCAGGTTGGTTTAGCTATGAACTTCGAAATCCGGAAGGAGTACCTTGCAGCCTTCGTATTACCTATTACGGAATGGATACCAATAGAAATTTTGATATTTTAATCAATAACGAAATAATAGCAACGGTCAACCTGAAAGGTGAAAGAGGTGATCAGTTTTTTGATGTAGATTACAAAATCACTCAAAACCTGATTGATAATAGTAAAAAACCGATCATATTAAAATTCAGGGCCCATACTAATTCCACTGCCGGTGGTATATATGGAATAAGATTACTAAAAGAAAAGTAGAAATAACTATTAATCCGAAGGTGATGTTCTTAATCATTCCTTCGGATTTTTAATTTTTTATAAATCACAATAAGCCTTTCTCTCCTAAAAACAGGTCATTTTATAATGAATAAATTCGAAGCATTACAAAAATACATATACCAAAGAATTACCGGAAAAGTAAAACATCTGAAAAAAGGTGTTCGATGTAAAAAGAAATGGTATGGTTCTGATTATGGTGGTTTTTATCTACATCCTGATATTATAAATAGTCATTCAATTGTATATTCTTTTGGTATTGGTACCGATATTACATTTGATAAGGCAATAATTGAAAATCATCAATGTCAGGTTTTCGGCTTTGACCCTACTCCCAAATCCATTGAGTGGGTAAAATCTCAATCACTGCCTGAGCTATTCAATTTTAATGAATATGGAATTCATTCCCAATCGGGGAAACTAAGGTTTTACATGCCTCAAAATGAAAGTTTTGTTTCAGGAAGTGCTACTCAACAAAGCAATATTTCTACTGAAAACTTTATTGAAGTACCCATGAAATCACTTGGTGATATTATTAAGGAAAAGAAACATTCCCACATTGATGTATTAAAAATTGACATTGAGGGCTCTGAATATGAATTAATTGATTCGTTACTGGAAACTGATGTGGTAATAAATCAAATCCTGATTGAGTTTCATGACCGTTATGTAACTGATGGGAAAGAGAAAACAAAAAAGGTGATCAGAACCCTAAAGGAATATGGATTTGAAATTTTTGGTATATCCAATACTTTTGAGGAGATTTCTTTTATTAGAAAGGATATTCTGAGGAAGTAAAACTTGATATGCTTTTCTAAAGTTATCGGTTTTAGAAAAGCATATCTGTACATTTACACTCTTTTTACGGTAACAATCCCCTTACGATAAGCATCCAGCAACCTATTTAAATTTTCAATCTGCTGTCGGATATTTGCACCTATATCTGTATCTCCAACTTTAATCCGCTTTGTTGCATGCTCAATCATAGAACGAGTTGACACTATATCTACTTCATCAATGATTGCTTTCTGTTTTGATTCAAAAGAGGTATGCTCAGCTAAAATCAGGCTATACGAATCATAAATTAAAGTATAACCGGCAATTCCTGTTACTTTTTGATAAGGTTTAGACATTCCTCCATCGATCACAAAAAGCTTACCTCCTGCCTTAACAGGACTCTCACCCTTTGCAACTTTAACCGGAACGTGTCCGTTTACAATATGTGATACTTCAGGATCCAGTCCGAATTCCTCCAGAATTTTACAGCTGGTATCCTTATCATCTCTCAACTTGTAATAGGTATTACTTTCCTCTCGTTGCACTTCTTTATCGTTTAAAAAGTATCTCTCAAAGGTGGCCATCTTCTTTTTACCAAACAGGGGTGAATTGGCACCGGACCACAAATACCACATATAATCCCTATCCTTGCTTATTCTTTCTTTATGTTCACGATTAAAATAAGCACGTCGGCATATCTGATCAAACTGATCACATAACGCTTTGCCCTTATACTTTTTACCATGTAAAGTAACCTCCGTAAAAGTACCATCTGCGTTAAGTGGAATACAACCATGGTACAACAAGTTTGAATTGTAAGCCAAATATGTACTGCCTTTAGTGAACAAAGTTTTAATATGTCGCTGCAGCTTTTCACAATTTAAAAATGAAAACTGAAGTTTTTCAGCCAGCTTCATTTCCTCTCCGGTCAATTCATATGGATTTTCAGGATTAATCGTAGGAAAATTTTTATCATTCAATTCCAACTCCTTACCATCGATAGTAACCGTTCCTTTTTCATAATTTATCTTGTCCAGAAGCAACCTATCATCCATTTCCATTTCCGGGTTCCGTCGAATAATTTCACCAGTCAGCTTCATTTCAATAACCATAATGGCTTTATGCATTTTGCTAATTAGCTTAATATGGGTAGATCCTATATTTTCAGCAGGTGTATTAATCGGGATAAAAGGTTCACACGAATCGCCTTTATAGGCTTTCATGGCGAAGGTGGCTAAAGGAAATAAATTGATTCCATATGCATCTTCCAGCGTATCCAGATTATTATAGCGAGCACTTAATCGAATAACAGCAGCAATACTGGCACGTATTCCTGAAGCTGCAGCCATCCAGACAATATCGTGGTTTCCCCATTGAATATCTACAGAATGATGATGGTGAATAACATCCATAACCTTATCTGCATGCGGTCCGCGATCAAAAATATCTCCGATTATATGTAAACGATCAATTAACAAGCGTTGAATAAATTTGCTGATAGCAACAATAAAATGGTTGGCTCTGTCCACATCAATAATTGATTTTATAATACAATCGAAGTATTCCGCTTTTTTTGCATTGGGTTCATTCAATAACTCATCAATTACATATGAAAAATCCGGAGGCATTGCTTTACGCACCTTTGAACGGGTATATTTATCTGCAGAAACACGTGCAACTTCAATCAACCTGCGAAGTGTAATGGCATACCAGTTTTCAAGATCCTCCTCATTTTTTGTGATAATTTCAAGTTTCTCTTCAGGATAGTATATCAGAGTGGCTAACTGATTTTTTGTTTTTTCACTTAAGGTATATTGATACACCGCATCGATCTTCTTACGCACCATTCCTGATGCATTCCTCAATACATGACTGAAGGTTTCATATTCTCCATGAATATCCGTAAGAAAATGCTCTGTTCCTTTAGGTAAATTTAATATGGATTCGAGGTTTATTATTTCAGTACATGCAGCCTGAACTGTTGGAAATTTATCTGCAAGAAGATTCAGGTATCTTAATTCATCTTTACTATAATTGTTTTTTAACAATTCTCCCTTTTCGTAATCTAAAACCATATTATTACTTTGTATATATATTTAGTTATAAATAGAGTTCGTCTATAAAGTCCAAACACCCGACTTTATGGACAGGCACTGAGTAGTACCTCAAAAAAATACAGAGGTTTCTCTCTGGCATTAAATACAAGATAGTTTAATCCGGTGTTTTATTCAACTAAACGATAAATTATCCCGAAACTCCAGCTATTCATTGTAAAATAAAAACTCAAAATGAAGTTTTCTTAGCTGCCACCTGAGTTTTCGTGCAAATACGAAATATGGAAGGCATTGATTAACAATACAAAGATTTACCGGTTTGATTATTTTTTTGAATTCTGATTGATAGCAATAAAAAAGGCGCTAAATTCTGTTTTAATCTAACACCTTTTTGTTCACTTTAAAATTCAATATCATATAAGCCTTCGGCATCTTTTTCAAACCATTCAACGCTCATATCTGTCATTGGATGACTTCTTAACCGTTCAAGAATCTCGAAGTTTATTGTAGCAGCCTGACTCCTCATCATACTTACTCTATGAACCTGATCAACAGTTTTAAAACTTGCTGCCAATACGCCGGTATCTAATCCATATTGCTCAATATTATCAACAATATTACCTACTACCTCAATTCCATGAGAGGAAATATTATCTAATCGATTAACATACGGAGCCACCCAATCAGCACCACAGCGTGCAGCAACAAGCGCTTGTTGTTGTGTGAAAATTGCTGTAGCCGTTACATTAACACCCTGCTTTTTGATCATTGTCATTGCCTTATACCCTTCTTCTGTTACTGGTATTTTTGCAAAATAATTATCACCTAACGAATATTTTTCTTTATAGGCAATAGCTTCTCTCAACATATCATCAGCCTTATTACTGATCATTTGTACATGTAACATTTTATCCCCGACTAATTCTACCAGTTCTGGTAAAATCTTCGACATGGGCTTTTTTTCAGCAGCAATAATAGTAGGATTCGTTGTAACTCCTTCAATCGGGAAATAGTAAAACAGCTTTTTTAATTCATCAACATTGGCTGTATCAGCTAAATAAATCATTATTAAACTTTTAAAATTATTATTTATTTATTAACCGCAAGATATGAAGTATTAAGAAATATCTCTTAAAGATTATCTCTGATTCATACAAAATTAACTTTAAGTATCTATTATCATCCTATAATTAACAACTACCATTAATAATTTAATGCTCCTGCATTAGCTAACAACAGCTCCTCTGCTTCTACACTCCAAAGACCTTTATTTTTATCACAAACATCAGCCAGCAGATTATAAACAGCAGATTTTTTTCCTATTTCTCTAAAATCTGATATCGGGGTTAATGGCATCTCTATATGATTATAGATTAATTTTTTTCCTCCCGGAATGTCAGGTAAATTCAAGGTGGCATCAATTACTGCATTCAGGCCTCCAATATGAGTAACTAAACCAGCTGGGTCCAGACCTTTCGCCATCACCTCCAAAGCTTCCTTCATATCATCGGTATTTCCACCACTGGTACCTACAACATGAGTGTATGCATAATGCACGTTATAAAAATTCATAGTAGCCTTAAACTCAGAGTTTGACGGTCCTGCGAAAAAATTCAGACAACCATCAAATCCCAAAATGGCATCAGCCTGCTCAATAACCGGTGCTACCGGAGCAAATACAAAAACATCATTATAACCGTTATCACCTGATATACCTTTTAATCCGGCAACGGCATCATCCATTGTTCCAGTATTTACATATCTTAAATCAATGCCTCTGGAAGCTGCAAATTCAACTGTGTATAATGAAGATGCGCGATCTAAACGAGATTGATCAATATCAGTAACAACTAATAGTGACGGTTTTCTATCTTCACGATGTAAAACATAATTAATAGCTGCCAGTCCCATGGGTCCCACACCTGCTAAAAGAGCCATTTTACCACCATCAACAATCTCCATATTATGGATATAAGAACCCGGAGTTGTATGATAATTAGCATGAATTGCTCCTATTACACATGAAAGTGGTTCTGATAATGAAGCAGGATAAAACCCTTCACCTTTGTATGGTAAAAGACAACCTAATTCCATCACTTCATTGGGAATAATGACATACGTTGCATCTCCTCCAATATGATGATAGGAATACCCGGGAGCACTCAATACTCCAACCGGGCCATCTTTGTAGTTTAATGCCGGTTGAATAGAAAATTTATCACCTGCTTTAAATTCAGACTGCCATTTTGAACCTATTTCAACCAACTCGCCAGCAAACTCGTGACCAATGATAATTGGATTTTCTTTTACATCATCAGGAATCCTTTTGTGATCCGTTCCCTGATTGGATGCTTTATAAGAAGACATACAAAGACTATCGCATATTACTTTAGCCAAAATCTCATTGTCCTTTATTGCCGGAAGCTCAAATTCTTCTAATCTAAGATCAGCTTTACCATATAATCGTACTGCTTTTGTTTTCATATACTCTTTATTTTATATCAAGATGCAAGTATCAAGTAACACCGATTAAAATTCAAAATGCTACTTCTAGTTCACTACGTTCCTAAAGTAGCTTGAATTTACCTCGGCATTTTACCAGCGCATTTATAGTTTTAATTGGTATAACAAGATAATAAACGTAAAGGAAAGATAACTTTTTGATCAATTATCTCTCAATAAGTTATAGAACCTTTAGTAGTTAATACTTAATCATGATAATTTCATGTTTCAAAAAAATAGTAAACATCTGATAACCAACTCTGATTCATTAATCTGGCGAAATCAGTTTTATATTACAGCCTCTACATTTAAATAATCTATTATTTCTTGAGGTTGATCTACCAAAGTAATATTATTCCCTTCTAACTCTGGATTTCCATATCCCCAATTAACGCCCATTGGTATCATACCTGCAGCTTTGGCCGTTTGTATATCAACCACAGAATCACCAACAAAAAGAATATTCTCAGGAGTTGTATTTATTTGTTTCGCAAAATGAAGAGCTCCTGCAGAATCCGGTTTATGAGGAAAATGATTTGTATGACCAATCACATTAGCAAATGTCCATCTTTTAAAATAGATATTAATTATTGTATCCGTCAGAGATTGAGGTTTATTAGTAATTATTGCCATAGGAATACCTGCATTTGTCAGCCTGTCTAACAACTCATCCATTTGCGGAAATAACTTACTCTTCACATCAATATTGCTTCGATAGTATTGTTCATACTTAGTTAAATATATACCAATATCCTCACCTCGTACTTCCGGTGGCAATGATGCTTCCACTAAAATTCTGGCTCCATTACCTATCCATCTGATATACTCGCTAATAGTATGTATTGGGAAACCAAAATCATTTAACATCATATTATTCGCTTCTGCAATATCCTCAATAGTATCTATAAGCGTTCCATCTAAATCAAAAATAACCGCTTTAATTTCCATACCCTCCATATTAAACATTTATATTATCCAGCCTGATGTATTCATAAATAATTCAGACTAGCGCAGTATATTATTCTAATTCAACATTTCCTGTCCTCCTGTTACCGGAATAGCCTGACCGGTTTCATATTCCTGTTCCATCACATAAAAAACAGCTCTCATAACATCAATTACTGTACACCCACGACCTGCTGGCACCTGAGCCTCGTAAAATGCCTTCACATCATCAATTGATTTGGCTCCTTTTACTTTACCGGCCTTTAGATATTGAACAAATAATCCCTTTTCCGGATCGCTCCAAAGAGGTCCGTCAAAGAAGTTACCCGGACATATAGAATTTACTTTGACTCTTGAAGGCATTAATTCCAACGCGAAAGATTGAGTTAAACCAATTCCTCCGAATTTACCACCTGCATATGCAAAGTTTCTATTACTTCCTTTTAGTCCGGATTTTGAGTTGATTTGAATGATATCTGCAAAATAGCCAGTTTTATATGCGGTTTGCAGTTTTAAAACCGGAGAAGCATACTTGGCACAATTAAAGTACCCTGTATAATTAACCTTAGTCATAAACTCAAAATCTTCAGGAGACATCTCCTCTAATCCACCGGCTCTTAACACACCCGCATTGGAGATAAATACATCAAATCCACCAAATTCACATACCGTTTGAAAAATCAGATTTTCAACAGATACGGGGTCGGAAACATCAACTTTAACAAATATGGCTTTATTCGATCCTGCTTTCTTATTTAATTCATCAGCATATTCCAGCCCTTTTTGTTCATTTAAATCTGCAATTACTACATTACCGCCATCTTTAATAAAACACTCAACCAATCCACCACCGAATCCCTGAGCCCCACCGGTTATGATAGCCGTTTTTCCTTCAGCCCGTCCTTGATTAGTTTTTTCCGGATCAATAGTTTTTTGTGACAGTAAACAATCAATTTTATAGGGTGATTCTGCAACAACTGCCACTCCCAGACCTTTAAAATTTATGATTTCAGGTAATTGTCCATTTGCCGCTTTGTATGCACTAACAACTTCTTTAATATGAACCAATACATCTTGATCTCCTCCCTCAATATCAATCTCAACCTGTGCTTCAGTCACCTCGATATCTTCGGATATTTTTGCCACTTTTATTTTATCTTCTGATAGCATCATCCTTAGTGCAGGAAGGATTTTTACCACTTTTTTATCTATTGCCATTTTTATCTATCCTTAATTCGTTGAATCAAATAATTTGTAAACCACTTTATATTTTGCTATGCAATAAAATTACTAATTACAGAATGTCCTAATTCTACAAATGGCTGCAGGCTTTTACCATTTCGTGCCCCTTCCTTATCAACAAAACCTGTCTCACCTTTAGAAACTAAATATTGATGAGCAGCAACCACACAGGCTCCTTTGTATGACAATTCCTTCATTTCATTATCTAAATCCACATGACCACGGGTTTCAACTGTTAATGGGATCATTTCCGGTGTATTGTGCTCCGTTCCAAATGTTACGAGTATCTCATTTTCCCAAAAGAACTGCGCATATTCCTTTAATAGTTGCAGATCGTTTCTGTTAGGAATAAATTCTATAGAATACACGCCTCTGTTTTTCAATTCCGCTAACAACGATTCTTTATCCTGCTCAAAATCAGTATACTCTCCTTTTGCATTATCTGCTAATAAGGGATAAGTAGGAATACCACCGGCGTTAAGTATAATGGATTGAATTTCGCTGACACTTAAAAAAGCTTTGGGATCTTCTTCTACAAAAGCCCTTCCTCCTGCTTTTAGCAGCATACCTCTAATTTCATTTTCAACTGCTGAAATATCATCTGAATTTGCCGAAGAAGCTTTACCTGAATACATTCTTTCAAAAAACACTTTTCGTTCTTCATCAGATTGGTATTTATCGTATACTTTAACTCTTATAATTTTTGCTATGTGTCGCTCACGAACCTGATCAACAGCATATTTTTCAAAAATTTCTTTCATTGAGATTTCAATGTCAGATTCCATTTCCTTTAAAATAGCATTCACCTTATCTACCATCGCTTCAACTTGCTTTAAAGTTTCTGCCTTTACTCTGTTAAGTAATGATGCATAGGGTTCGTCCAATTGGGGAGGAAAACACAACCCCTTTCCCGAAAAATAAGTTCTTCCGGGATTACCCGGATCATTCACCTTTAAACCTTTTTGCTGATCATTTACATTTAATCCTATAAATTCAATATTGAACAGAGGATAAACCTTGTTCTTCTGAGCCAAATCATTAAATTCGTGATAACCATCGGTTGTGTAGAAATCATTAATCCCCAATACCTTTATATTTTCATTTTTTGCTAATTGAAATATTTCCGGAATATCATTAAATGCACTAAAAGAATATGGAGTATGGATATGACCGTTTACCTCATGTATTTGGATATTTTTGAGATTGTTATTTAGGTCTGATTTATCGGGGAGTATAGATAGATTTTTCATGATTTTTCAATTAGTAATTGGAGCGATGTAGAAGCTCCATTTTGTTATTAATTAGTGCCTGTCCATAAAGTCGGGTGTTTGGAGTATAAAGTTTAAATACAAGGCGTGTGAAAAATTCAAACCGCAGTATACTAATGTATATGAGAATTTGGATTTTGAGCAACAACGCAGTAGCTGGACTTTATAAACGAACACAAATTAATTACTTTATGTTGAGAAATTACTATATAAAAGTTCAGATGCTCGCATTTGAAACATCTGAACTTCTGGTTGATAATTATATTCCTGATTTTCCTCGTCTGATAATTTCGGCATTTGTAAAATTGTTTTTAACTGTATGTCCCTTAAGAGGAACTATTTTTTCATGAATCGCATCTATGATCCATTCTTTACCCGGGAAGAAAAACTCTTCCAACTCATAGGCAGGCGTAATCCAGTTTCGCGAACCAACAACTACCGGTGGTGCATCTAATTCATCAAAGGCTAACTCGGTAATTCGTTGCGCCATATCTTTTAAATAAGATCCTCTTTCACTGGCATCACTTGTCAATAAAATACGTCCGGTCTTTTTAAGAGATGCAATTACTGGTTCGTAATTAAAAGGAACCAGTGTACGAGCATCAATTACCTCTGCTGACATTCCATATTTCTCTTCCAATTCCTCAGCAGCTTCTAACGCTCTGTATACAGTTGCTCCGATAGATAAAATGGTAATATCTTTTCCTTCTCGTTTAATATCTGCTTCTCCAAACGGAATTTCGTAATACTCCTCCGGTACACCACCTTCATGGAACTGCTCTCCTATATCATAAAGTCTTTGACTTTCAAAAAACACAACCGGATCTGTACCCTGAAGCGCGGTATTCATTAATCCCTTTGCATCATAGGGTGTTGCCGGGAAACAAACTTTCAATCCCGGAATATGTGCTACTAGTGAAGACCAATCCTGCGAGTGTTGTGCTCCATACTTAGAACCAACCGATACTCTGATTACTACAGGCATCTTAATCACATTACCTGACATAGCTTGCCACTTGGGTAACTGATTAAACACCTCGTCACCACATCGCCCAAGGAAATCGCAATACATTATTTCAGGAATAACGCGACCACCACACATAGCATAACCAATAGCAGTACCAATAATTGAAGCTTCTGAAATGGGAGAATTAAATAGTCGCTGATATGGTAAAGCCTCTGTTAATCCACGATAAACGGCAAATGCACCACCCCAGTCACGATTTTCTTCTCCATAAGCTATTAATGTTGGATCTTTATAAAAACGATCCACAATAGCTTCAAATAATCCATCCTTTAGCTGGTATTGCTTAATTTTTGAAAATGGCTTACCATTTTTATCAAAAGCAAAGCGCTCTTTATTGGCAATCTGTTTTACTCTAGGATTTTCTTCCATAGGATGATTTACTTCCACAGGACGATCCTCCATTTTATCAACACTACCATCTGAGAACATCATATCACCAATCAGCTCAGGATGTTTTACCAAATCCATTCTTGGACTTACTTTATCATCAATTGCTAAAATCATTGAATATTTCATCAATTCAACAATATCTGATTGTATATCATCTAAATCCGATTGTGTAACAATACCTGCGTTTACAAGCTCATTACCAAATGACATGATACAATCCTGGGCTTCCCATGCTTCCACTTCCTCTTTTGTTCGGTAGGATGAAGCATCAGAAGGAGAGTGACCACTATATCTGTAGGTCAATACATCCAATAATACAGGACCTTTTTTCTCTTTCAGGAGTTTCATTTTTCGTGCATAAGCATCAATAACGGCCAATGGGTTGTAACCATCAACACGCTCAGCATGCATACTATCACGATTTACCCCGGCACCAATACGTGCGGCAATATCATACCCCATGGTTTCACCACAAGTTTGACCACCCATACCATATTGGTTATTCATAATATTAAAGATGATTGGCAAACCACCTTTATAGGCACCTTCCCATAACTCTTCAAACTGATCCATTGAGGCAAAGGCTAAACCTTCCCAAACAGGTCCGCAAGCCATTGAGGCATCACCAATATTGGCCACAACAATACCATCTTTTTGATTCACCTTTTTATATAAAGCCGCTCCTACAGCAATATCTCCTGATCCACCTACAATCGCATTGTTTGGATAAACACCAAATGGTGTAAAAAAGGCATGCATAGAACCACCTAAACCTTTATTAAAACCGGTTTCACGGGCAAAAATTTCAGCCAGGGTACCATACACCAGAAACCGTCTGGCTAATGACTTAACATCTCCTTTATGATTTTCAGAAACAATATTAAGAATGGTTCCATCAAAGAAATTCTTCATCATATCCATCAAATCGTCATCGGACATTTTTGAAATGGCAGACATTCCTTTGGCAAGAATTTCCCCATGAGAACGGTGCGAGCCAAAAATAAAATCATCCACACCCAAATGATAAGCCATACCTACAGCAGCAGATTCCTGACCTATTGAAAGGTGAGCAGGACCAGGATGATTATATGCAATACCTTCATATTCCCCACGAATTTTAATGGTATTCAACATGGTTTCAAAATTACGAATCAAAGCCATATCATGATAAATCCCAACAAGTTGCTCTTTAGAGAAATTTACTTTTTCCTCTTCCAGCGTTTTATCATATTGGTTTACCGGAATATCTTTAAACTTAATTTTTCCTGACTTTCTAACCTTCGTAGGGTCTATAAATTGCGACTTTGGCATAGTATATTTTTTTAAATCTTTAGAATTATTGTTTACAAAACTGACTAGTGTCCGAAATCAAACACTGTTTCTTTGAATATCTCTGAAACAGTAGGGTGAGGAAACACCACCTCCTCTAACTCTTTCAACGTAAGTTCGGCCTCAATAGCCATACATGCTCCATATATCATTTCACTGGACGGATTACCAAGCATATGCACACCAAGCACTTCTCCATACTTTGCACCCACTAACACCTTGCATAATCCGGATCCCCCTTCATTTTCTGCTATAAAACGCCCGGCATAAGCCATTGGTAGCTTTGCTAATTTGTATTCAATGCCTTTTGCTTCTGCTGTTTCCTCCGTAAGTCCCACACCTGCAATTTCTGGATTGGTATAAACAACACCCGGAATTGCATTGTAACGCATTTGATCTTCTCTGCCACAAAGGTTATTAACTACAACCTCACCTTCCCTACTAGCCGTATGAGCTAACAGAGAAAATCCGGTTACATCACCAGCCGCATAAACATTCGGTATGTTGGTGCGCATTTTTTCATCGACTTTAATACCTCCACGAAATAATTCAACTCCGAGATTTTCAAGTCCAAACCCAGTTGTCACTGGTTTCCTCCCAACACTTACCAAAATTTTGTCTCCTGAAATAGTGGTTGATTTTCCATCCTTCTCAAATATCACAGAATTACCATCAACATTAGTCACCTTCGAAGACAGGTTAAAATCGATTCCTTTTTTGGCATACATCTGACGAAGCATAGCGCTCATTTCAACATCCATACCGGTTAAAATTTCATCCATCATTTCAACCACGGTAACCTTCGTACCTAAGCTATTAAAGAAACTGGCAAATTCCATTCCTATTACACCACCTCCAATAATCACTAATGAATCCGGCAATTCTTTTAATTCAAGGATTTCTCTATTTGTTAAGATGGTATCATTAGGCTCACCCAAACCAGGTATAGGAGGAATAAAAGCTTCTGAACCTGTACATATCAACAGGTTAGAAGCTAATATTACTTCTTCAGCTGTGGCAATTTCAATACCCCGTTGGGTACGACCTTTAATGATAGCTGTATCTTTAATGGTTTTTACTTTAAACATTTTCATTTTTGAGCCTACCCCACTTACCAACTTCTTCACTATCTTTTGTTTTCGGGCCATCATCTTTGAAAAATCAAAAACAACCTCTTTGGCTTCCACACCATATTTAGCACCTCCAACAGCATTATCATACATTTTTGCACTATACAACAATGTTTTAGTAGGCATACAACCCTCATTTAAACAAACTCCTCCAAGCTCTTTTTTTTCAATTAAAATTACTTTTAATCCTTTGGCACCAGCCCTTTCTGCGGCCACGTAACCAGCAGGACCTCCTCCTATTATAGCTAAATCATACATAAGTATTTTGTCTATTTTCAAGTTTAACCGACAATAAGAAAAGGAGAACTACGAAACTCCATATCTTAAATGCCGGTTTTCTAAAAACTATTAAAAATCAAATTCTAAATTCACCAGTTCAATGGCAATTTGCTTCAAAAATCTGGTAGCCATTCCTCCATCTAATGCCTGATGATCATAAGTTAAGCTTAAACCTATATAAGGAACAAAACCATACACACCCCCACCTAAATCTGCAGGTCGAGGAACAATTGTATTCACACCCAGAATAGCTACCTGAGGAAGATTTATAACAGGTGTAAACATTTCAACTCCATAATTTCCCAGATTTGAAACAGTAAAAGAAGCAGCCTCAGATGATAGCAATTCAGGATCAACACTGCCCTGTCTGCAAGCCTCTGCAACCTCCTTGAATTGACGAGAAAGTCCGGATATCGATAAGTCATCCGCATTTTTAATTACAGGAACCATTAATCCCCTATCTGTATCTACCGCCAATCCAAGGTGCACTTTGTTAAAATACTTTACGCTATCACCAAGGAAGTGAGCATTTGCATCAGGGAATTTCTTTAAGGCTTTAATTACAGCCAAACAAACCATATCATTAATGGTAATATTTGCTGCACCTTCTTTTGCTTTCACTTGTTTTCTGAGTTCTAAAATCCTGCGTGCATCTGCACCTAAATGATGCGTTAATTGTGCTGAATTCTGCAACGAAGCATGCATTGCCTTAGCAATAAGCTTCCTGATATTTGGTAATTTCTTAATTTCATAATCCTCTGCATATACCGGGTTTGTGGAAGTCAGATCGCCTGCTTTAACAGTTCCTCCAAGTCCGGTACCATTTTCAGTCACCTGCATACCCTCTTTTTTGGCAACTTCCTTAGCTAATGGAGTCATTTTAGGTTTAGATGCAAGGTAAGCCTGTATATCTCTTTCAATCACCCTTCCTTCCGGACCAGTACCTATAATTGTTTCATACGGTACTCCTTCTTTCTGAGAAAGTTTTTTAGCTCTCGGGGATATCTTTACATTTTCATTGGCAGATGTAGTTTTAAATTCAACAGCAGGAATCTCCTCTGATTTTGATACATCAGAAACAGATTCTTCAACTTCAACAACCTCACTCTCCACATTCTCTCCCCCAGGTTGAAATTCTGTGATACTTTCACCTGGCTGTCCGATAACAGCTATATTCTGCAAAACAGGAACCTCGTCCCCTTCATCACAAAAAACGCCCAGTAACACGCCATCTTCAGCAGCCTCTTCTTCAAAGGAAGCTTTATCCGTTTCGTAGGCAAACAACATGTCGCCTTTTTTAATTTCGTCTCCAACCTGCTTAAACCATTCAGTGAATATGCAGGATTCAACAGACTGCCCCTGACGAGGCATTATTACAACAGTAGCCATATATTAGAATTTTAGCTCAAACTTAGCATTTACTACTTGTATTTACAAGTTAGCATCAATAATTTTTTTCTAAAAAACCACATCTATCTCTAATTTAATTTATTACAAACATTCAAATACACATTTTCTGTATTTACAGGTTATCTTATCATGTATTTACATTTATTTTATTTAGATTTAACAATTAATACTTGAAGCACCCTTAATTTCAAGGATATTTATACAAAACCAGAATACATGGATTAAATAAGTATTATCTATAGTTTAAATCATTTAAGGAGTTATTACCAATCCCCTGAGTTCGATTTATATTTATTATTTTTGAGGTCGTTTGTACTTAGATTATATTATACATGTACTAAGTACCGAACTCTGATTAAAACCAGAATAATGATTGTGAATAAAAAGCCCCAACATACAATTGTATACGAGACACTAAGAAAACACATAACAGAAGGAATTTATGCGGAAGGAGATTTACTACCTTCTGAAAACGAATTATGTGTAACTCATGGTGTAACACGACCTACCATCAGAAAAGCATTGGATAAATTAGTTAATGATGGATTTATTATTAAACGAAAAGGTAAAGGAAGCATTGTTAAGGGTACTCCTAAAGGGATTGGAATCCTGTCCTTAGGCGGAACAACAAGTGCGCTTGGCACAGAAAATCTATCTACAAAAATTATAGTAAAACCAGAAATCAGGCCCTGGGCTAAAGCGTTCTCATTTACATTAAGTGAACGGGAAATTGAATTTGGGTGCATATATCTGGAAAGGCTACGGATAATTAATAATGATCCGGTGTTTTACGACATTACAATGATACCCAATATCAACTTACCCAGATTTACCTCTAGAAGCTTTGAAAATAAGTCACTTTTCAATATTCTAAGAGAACACCATCAGATTGAAGTAATCGGAGGTGAGCAAAGGATTCAAGCCATCTTAGCTACAGAAAAACTACAAGATTACTTTAATGTCAGTAAAGATCAACCCATTATCCAGTTAGACAGAAAAATGAATACAAACAGACCAGACTTATCTTTTTATAGTCAGGTATACTGTAATGCAGATAAATATGCACTTATCGGAACATTCTAATATTAAATATATTCAATCCAATAGCATGCTCAGCATACTCTTAAAGGAGTTTAATCATTAACTATAATCAGATCTCCGGAATCATTTTCAATTAAACCACATTAAATATAAGGGAAAAGTAAACCAGAATCCTTTTTCAACAGCATTTCAAATAAGGAAACCGTTGCCATTGCATCTCCTGCAGCTCTATGCCTTGCATTATTATCTATGTTTAACGATGAACACAAACTTCCTAAACTGTATGATTTCAAGCCTGGCAATAATTTTCTACTCAATTTGACAGTACATAGTGTTTTTCGATTAAAATCATAACCTAACGATTCAAACTCTGCTTTAATAAAACCATAATCAAATCCTGCATTATGAGCAACAAATACACTATCTTTTGTAATCTCAACTATCTGTTTTGCAATCTCATAAAACCGAGGAGAATCCCTAACCATTTCATTAGTTATACCAGTTAATCTGGTTATATAAGCAGGAATATACTGTTCCGGATTAACTAAAGACACAAATTCTTTAATAACAGAAACTCCATCATGCAGATATATGGCTATTTCAGTAATTTTTCCTGTACTAAAACTACCTCCCGTTGTTTCAATATCAATAATAGTATACATGAAAATATCTTAATCGACTGAATATCTGTAAAGAAAGAAATTGTATTAAATGTAAACAAATACTCAAGTAAAAAAAGTAAATAATAATTCAGCAGAAAAGTATCAAAACCCTTATTATTTCTTGTATTGACAAAAAAAATAACCTATTTTTGTTATAGTGTTACTGACAAGGAAAAACCGCATCAGTTTTTAAGATTGTTAAACTCAACACTACAAGAATACCGAGTAAAGTTATATGGTCTAAGGGCGGGCCTCACCTTCGGGTTATCATTTTTGATACGGAGGATTACCGAGGATCAAAATACACTCAAATCCTGTTCACAGGAGTTTAAATAGTCCAGAATTGATGCGGCCGGCATAAAAAAAGCTACCTAATTTGGTAGCTTTTTTCTTTATATATCTTTTAGTAATATATTTTGATCACAGTTTCGTGTTATAGAATTAAACTTATCCACAATCTCTTTAATCTTAAGCATCGATTCAGTCTCTTCAAAATGTAAATTCTTACTTCCTGCATTCTCCATCATTTCCAGAACTGTAGATATGGTTAACCTGTTTATATCCTGAGCAGGTTGAAAGGCGGACTCTGAACCAGAATCATTATTAACCTCAATGAGTACTTTACACTTTACCAATTCAAATATTATTTCATTAATCAATCTGATAGGCAATTTCAGATTTACAGAAAGCTCCAAAGAGGTAGCTGGATCAATTCCCTGTTCAAATCGCTTCACTACATTATTAGTAATTAATAAGGCTACTATTCTTTTATACTCCAGGCTCACATTTTTAGTATCTGCTTCAAATTCAAAGCTATTTACATTCTGGACTGCAAACGATAGTTCAGCCCCAAACATAACAATTAACCAACTTGCCTGCATCCATATTAAAAACAACGGTAATGCAGCAAAACTACCATAAATGGCATTATATCGGGAAACACCTACCTGAAAATGAATATAATAATATTGTAGAATTTGAAATAATACTCCTGCTACAACACCTCCTACTAATGCTGAAGTAAATTTCACTTTTGTATTGGGCATAATTAACAACAAAAGTACAAATACAATACAAATGATAACATATGGTAATATTAAAGATAACATCCTACCCATTAGAGTCAGAAAAGCATAATCGTTAAATTTTGCTGATACCGCAAAAACCATACTACTTGAGGAAATAAGAAATAACATGGCAATAAATACCAGGGCTATGTAATCCGTAAATTTACGGGAAAAACTTCTGGAACTTTTCACCTCCCAAATATCATTAAAGCTTTGTTCAATATTGCCCAGAACCTGCATTACCGACCAAACCAGAAGTATCAGCCCAACTCCAATAATCATTCCTCCTTTGGTGTTATTAATATACCCCTTAGCCATTTCAATAACGTAGGATAAAACCTCTTTATGGCCTTCTAAACTCTTTGACAATTCAACTTCCAGAACATCAGCTAAACCAAAGCCTTTTGCAATTCCAAATACTAAAGCTACAAGCGGAACAACAGAAAGTAACGAATAAAAGGTAAGAGCAGATGCTTTTTGTTGACATTTATCGTAAATAAAGCCCTTAATTGCCAGATATATAACACGAATAGTATTTAATATTATTACGTGAGGTCTGGATAATTGAAATTTCTGAATTCTCCAGATGTCTTCTGTGAGATACTTTACTATTTTGGATACATATTCATTCATGCGATATTCTTTTTATATCTCCTTAGGTCTGCAAAACTTGACTAATGAATAGAAACAGTTATTTTTTTCTTCTGCAATACGCATGCAATAGAACACTTTTACTATTTTATTTAATTATAGCTATTTCTAATATATCAGGAACTAACCTTTAATACAAAAAGAAATAAACAATCAAATTTATTATAATATAGAGGAAGAAAAAAAATAGTAAGTCTGTAAGCCGGGTTCTGTCATCCCCAAAAGGATTGTCTATCATTTGTCTAGGATTATAGTCACCCATAACCTCAAGCAACCTACCCCTCATGACTGTATAACACCAAAGCGAGCAGCTCTGTATTCATCTGAAAATCATGATATATTTGGTCTTGCAATCCATAAGATACACGGCTATCTATGTTACCATAAATACCGGTGAGCTCTTACCTCACCTTTTCACCCTTATCCGGTACAATACCGGACGGTTATTTTCTGTTGCATTACTATACCCTCACAGGTATCTTCCGGTTAGGAAGCATGGTGCTCTGTATTGCCCGGACTTTCCTCCACAGTATAAGTGGCGATAGACCGACTTACTATTTTTTACAAATATAGTTAATTATTCTATTTGATAAGGCAAATAAGAATCAAGCTCTGTGATATACGCATCTTTATAACCCAGAGATATTATTGAGGGTAGTTCTATAACAGCATCCTCATATTTATATTCTCCAACAGTATATCTGTAAATTTTATCCTGCAGGTAAAACTCCTTTACGCTTTCAACTCCTTTAAAATAACTTAAATAAACAGGAAATCTAAAAGCGCTAAGCTGAATGGTATAAGTTTTATTAGGATCTGGCTTAAATCCCTTTGGAACACCCCTATTTTGTCCTTTTAAAATATAGTTATGTGTATTCACAATAAAAGCTTGATGATATCCTAAATCCTTATAATATATAAGTTCATTTTCGGCCTCCTTATGCGATGTAAAACTACCAACACAATACCTTGTATACCCATCCGAACAATTAAACTCTCGTGCCTCTTCAACATTTTTAAAGAACGAAGGATCTTCAGCCGGAAATTTTAAAGCAATAATCTGTATAGCATAATCAGCCGAAGTAGGAACCGAAAATACACTCACTATTTTTTTTGAAGTCCTTAAGGATGCCAGCTTATCAACATGCTTTTGTGCAAATACATGTCCATAAAACGTAAAGAATGCGAGAATTAATATTTTTATTGCTTTCATTAGTCTAAATTTAAACTTCATTTTAATGATAGAACATTATTTCTATCAATAAACTCATTAGTTGTTCATTCCTGAATGGTCAACCCTGAATTCAATTATATATCGCTTGAATTATTTACTTTTTAATGTTATTAATAAAAAGCAAATCAAAATTATACTTTACTTTTTAACTCTCCAAACCACCACTTCAATTCTTCTATTTTTCAACTGTTCCTCCTCACTACACAAAGTACCTCTTTTACATTTGTTTACCAGATACCTCTCTCCATAACCACGTGGAATTGTTGCATCTCCATCTACTCCCTTACTCATCAACATATTTTCAACTTTTTCACCCATGTGCTGTGAGGTCATTAAATTATCCAACTTACTACCTCTTGCATCTGTATGAGAATTAAGCTTCACAACCAACTGAGGATTTCTCTGAAGATATGTAGCTAATCTGCCCAATGTTTTTTTACTTTCTTCAGTTAATTCAGTACCAACATAATACAATACCATTCCACTGATATCATCTAAAACATCATCATTAAATATTGGAGTAAGAGATAATCCGTTATCATTCAAATCCGATATCTCCTTTATATTTACAATCATTCGTTTTGAATTGAAGTCTCCTTCCTTGGAAAATAAAAGCTCAAATTCCTGTCCGTCCTTTTTATATTCATCTGGAATAACAATGTTAAATAAACCCTCTGCATTTGAAACGCCGGAAGCAACCACCTGACCACTTACATCATCAACAATTTCAACATTCACACCCTCAATAGGATCATTATTATACGTTGATTTAACTTTTGCCATAAAGGACGATGGAAACATAGAAAGATCTGGTTTCGCTTGTTCAACAACAGGCTTATCTACAACAACCGAATCCTCCTCCGGTAAATCTCCCAGCACTATTTCATCACCTTCTTTTGGTTCTTCCTCTTCTTCAGAACCGATATAATTTACGGTAAAAATATTGTCAGCATTATTCCTCCTTGTACTCGACAAAAATCCAACCTTAGGATTCTTTGGATTGATTACATAAGCAAAATCATCATAAGAGGAATTAAATGGTTGAAGCATATTCTGTATGTTCTTCCAGCTTCCATCAATATATTCGGCCTTAAATAAATCTAAGGCACCAAAACCAATATGTCCATTTGAAGAGAAATACAAAACATTGTCTTTACTAAGAAATGGAAACACTTCATCACCATAAGTATTCACCTCCGGTCCAAGATTTTTAACTGCACCATACATACCACCTCTAAGTCTTTCAACTCTGTATATATCCTTTCCTCCATAACCACCTCGGGCATTTGAAACAAAGTATAAATATTTATCGTCTGGCGATACTGCAGGATGACCATAATCAAACTCATCACTAATAAAAGGTAGTTCTGTTTCATTTCCCCAGTCTTTACCATCATGGGTAACCTTAAAAAGTTTCAATCTACTTTCTCCACCTTTTATTCTAACAACCTTTGTATAGTACATGGTATTGTAATCAGAAGTAAAAGAGATAGCTCCGATATGATATGGAAAAACCAAAGCTTTTGAAAACAACTTACCTGGTTGAATTTCATTGTCTTTTAATTCAGAATAATACAAGTTTAAAAATGATTTCCCCTGACGGTCCACATTTTTTGTCCCTTCCTCAGAAGACGAATAAACCACTCCATTTTTATAATACTGAATACCAAAAGATTGTCCAAAAGTCAGAATAATAGAAGGGTTAACCCTATAAGGTTCTTGATCCAAGTGATCATTAGCCCATTTACAGGATTCTATCAGGTCATTTACTTCTGTTGGATTTGCACCTTGAGCCACCGATTTTTTATACCAACTAATAGCACCAAAATCATCATCTCCATATAATCCGGATTTGTGCAATACTTTTGCATATATAAAAACATCTTCTCCTGTTAATTCATCCTCCAGATCAAGATATATTGTCAAAGCTCTTTCTATATTATTCAACTCATAATAACACCGACCCATTTTTTTTAATATATTAACAGGAAGGGATTCTCCGTTATTCTGAGCTTCTAAATAATATGATAACGCTCTATAATACTCTGCTTTATCGAAATAGTTATTTCCTTTTTTAATATCCTTGCTTTGCGCATTCATACTTTGAATACTAAAACAAAATACTAAAGAAAAAACTATGTATTGAATAATCTTCTTCATAATAAAAGATATTAATTCTATGGTCAAATCAAAACCCTCAAAGAGTTCAATAAATAAGGCTAACTCTAATTAGGAAAGGAAAAAAATATGATACTGTTTATTAATAACCAAATAATGATACTGTGATAAATATATACCACTTCAGATTAATAAAATTCTAAAAATACCTGATTGAACGCATTCCGGCTCTACGATTAAAAGTAAAATCAAACTGAATACATATTTCATGTGAGCCAAATTTGGCATATTTATTTAATGAATTCAAAGAATAATCAAATGAATACCTGAATGTATATGGCGATTTTTTATTAGGCTTGACTTCTGCGAGAAATACCAGGTCTGAAATTGAACGATATGCGATACCAAGCCATAGGGTTTCCATTAATAAAACATTACCAGAAACATCAAATTGCAATGGTGCACCATATATCTCTCTAAATAAAAGTGTAGGTTTCACTTTAACATCCTGCCAATCAAAAATATATCCTCCATATAAAAACATGGTAACATTTTTTAAATCAAGCTTATTCTTAAGAGCTTGATTGGCTTCATCGAATTGGTTCGAAAACATTTTCGGTATTGAGAATCCTGCGAAATAATTCTCTCCATAATAATAGGAACCAAAACCAACATTTAAACCAAAATTAGATTCTTTCCCAAAAAATATGGGATCTCCGTATTGTTCTGTTATAGCTTTCGTTCCGTCATATATATGAGAACTTACTCCTAATTGTAGTCCAAATGAGATAAATGTACCACGCCTATCAAGTTGCAATTTGTATGACACAGCCGCCATTGCATCAATTGTGTTCGAAAAACCAACCACATCATTCATAATCGACAAACCAACACCTAAATCTGTATCTTCTATAGGTCCATGAACATTAATAGATTGGTTCATTGGAGCTCCTTCAAAACCAACCCATTGATTTCGACCAATGATTAGTCCGCTAATTACATCACGAGTACCATTATACGCAGGGTTTAACAAACCTTGATTTGCAACATAATGATTATACTGAGTAATATCCTGAGCGTTACCAACTCCAGAAATCGATATGATCACAGATATTAAAAATACTTTTGTCAGAAAATTGTAATTCATAGTTTTCATTTTCAATGAATAAAGTTTTAAATGAGGAATTTCTACCTTCTCAACTCAACATATCCATTATATTCTTTTCTCTTCACATCTCCATCTTCATTTACTTCAACAGAGAATACATAGAAATATGTTCCATTTGGTAAATCACTACCTATTGATACCATATTTGCAGTTGTTGACTTTCCATCCCACCATTCATTATCCTGTCCATATTTTATACCTTTTGAACGATACACAAGCGTTCCCCATCTATTAAATACTTCTAAGTTGGATTTTTCAGCAGATATACCATTACCTTCTATTCCTGTAATTATATATAAATCATTTATACCGTCACCATTCGGAGAAAAAGCATTCGGAATAATAAACGACTTCTGCTCTGCAATCATTTCATTTCCAACATAAACATATACAGTAGCTGTATCTCTTCTTTCAATGGATTTATTAAGCTCTTCATCAATGTTTGATACTACATATTGAATTTTATCCTTTCCATAGAAACCTGGTATTTTGTTCAATGTTAATTCTCCTGTAATAGTATCAATGGTATATACCCCAACGTACTTATTACTAACTGATTCTACTTCATGTTCCTCTCCATCTTTATCAATATCCAATAACCTAAATCTGATATTCGTAATTTCAGGATTTATAGTCACGCTATAATCTTTCCAATACTTATCTATGACAAGGTATGATGGATCATCTGAACTAAAATACCCTCCTTCTGTATATGGTATAACTTTAGATTCTCCTGCAACAACATAAATGAGATTATCATTCTTACGCACGGACACAGTATCCACCTGAATATTATTAGCAATATTTAAGGTGTCATCGAAGGCGACTAATGATCCAAAATCTTTATTTCCAAATTCAAATGATCCCGATCCTCCATTATCAAAACTATTCTCACAATATGGATAATTGCCACTTACAGCAATAATGGAATAATCCCCAGCTTCATCAATTGCCTTAAAGCATAACTTATCCCCATCTCCAACTAGCTGATCAACAAGTACTCCATCACTATCATACAATTGATAATTTACATCAGATTCTGTCGGATAAATACACAAGGCATCCTCTACAGTACATTCCGGTTCATTTATTGATCCGCAAAATACATCTCGGTTAACTGTTGGCAATAATGATTCTTTAATTTCTAAAGTATCATTATACCAAACTTTACAACCTGTCTCATAAAGCAATGCAGTAACAGTATAACCTCCTTTGCCAATATTTTTTGTGAAAGTTTGATCAGAACCATTTCCGATTAAAACATCCAATACATTCTCAATATCAATTGTATCAACTAAGAAATATGCTACATCTTGCTGTGTATTTTCAATACTAACTTCAATATTATCACCACCTTCACAATAAACTAAATCATTAGTATTTACTTTAAAATCAGAAGGTACGTCATTATAAGCTACATCAATCATACCCATAGATAAATCACAAGTATTTCCAGACATTGCAATAACTTCATAAATCACATCACCACTAACAGACTCAGTAACATTCCATGAAATTGCTTCTCCCGAAACACTTGTAAGTGTATCATTTACAGCTATTCCATCCGCTTCCAGTCTATATTGTCTTCCTGGTTCAGAATCCTCTAATGAAATAACCGGACTTATATTTCCACATACTTTTGCATTATCAACAACTAGATTATGCTCTGTTGGTGAAGTAGCCAGATTGATAACTATTTCCTTATTATTATTAATTTGATTAACACATGCATCACCTCCTCTTGAAGACCAAACTGTATAAATTCCTTCAGATAAAGCCTGTGGAAAATCAATAACCTCAGGAGTATTGATATCCATATTAGTTCCTATAACCTCTGAAATAACAATTCCATTTTCATCAATAATCTGATAGGTTACATTGTTCTCATTATTTTCTAATTGAACATATATACCGTCTTCACCTTCACAATAAGTATCATTGCTGAGTGAAACAATATTAACATCAACTGGTTGAGTTTTTTCAACAACAACCACTTCACTATTCATACTTGAGGTACATCCCTTATCTGTAGTTGCCAGGAAAGTATAAGTTCCTTCCTGATATACAACATATTTTAATGAATCATTAGTGATATGACCTGGTATTACTGTAAGATTATCCAGAATACCGCTTCCATCATCAAATTGTAATGTATAGTTATAATTTACTTCAGAGCCTACCAATCCTAATAAAGCACCATCGTTATTTACATCACAAGTCTGACCTGAACCAAACATCGGGAACGAAACCGGAAGTGGATTTACATTTAAAACAACCCGGTTTGCCATTTCCAGATCACATGAAGTTGATCTTCCCATCACGTAATATTCACCTTCTTCGCCCACAGGACTATAAGTAATTGCATCACCGTCACCAATAATTGATTCAACAAAATCAGAATCTCCAACCTTCCATAACTCATAGGTAACCCCTGACTCGGTATCCGCTAATCCAAAGCTCACACCCGGATCACCATTACAAATCTCACCAGAACCGGTAACTGTTTGTTTTTCAATAACTCCTATAATATTTACCTTTACAGTATCTGTTAAATACAATGAACATCCATTTTTAACAGCTTCAACTGTATATACAGCATCATTTGTATCAACAATTGGTAAGAAACTTATATCTGTTCCATCTCCAACAACACTTGGAATATTTGCAGCAGGATAATAAACTCCTCCCTCATATTTAACTAAAGTATAAGATACTCCGACTTCAGAACTTACAACTTGAATTATCAATCCATTAGAACAATCTAAAATTGATGCAGGATCTTTCGCCAGAAATTTCTGTTGAGGTAATTGTTTTTCAGTAATTACAAACGGACCATTATTCATTGTACTTTCACATGAAGTAACACCATCAGTTTTTCGTCCAATGATCATATAAGTACCATCTGAATTAATTTCAAAGTCTAATCTGCTTCCATTTCCATTTTTCCACGATGAACCATATACCCCATTATCAATTTCATACCAATTATATTCCACATCGGCTTCTGATTCATTGATATAGATTATTGTTGATTCTCCAGTACAGAATTGCGCATCATCATTATATGCATCATATACTACTGGAAGTGGATCAATAACAACTTGTACTGAATTATTCATTGAACGTGAACATTCTACATCAGGAACAACTGCCTCTACAGTATACGTTCCTTCACTTGCAAAAGGACCATCGAAAAGGATTGGTGTTCCTGAAACATTTGTTCCCATAACAGTATCCAAAGGAGTTGTATTATTAAAAAACAATATATAAGCAACACCTTCTTCCTGATCATCAACACTTATATTAACGCCATCCTCACCAGCACAATAGTGGCCATCGTTTTCAGCCAAAACATTAAAAGCTGTTGGATTTGGTACAATGGAAACATCCACATTACCTGCCATAGGGAACTGGCATCCGGATGATGACTCAACTCTTACTGTATAAGAACCTTCTGCAGTAACAGAACCAAACGATATAACTCCATTAGTACCAGGTATAGAAACTCCGGTATCAGCACCATCCAGATACAATTTATAATTAACTGTATTATCCAATGATCCATCCAGTCCAATTTCAACACCTGTACCTCCAGCACAATATCTTCCATCCGTTGGATCTAAAGGATCTGCAGGATTTACAGCGAATAAGTTAAATGCAACATCAGAGCCATCTCCATTAATAGTTAACGTACCTGTCATATCTTTTGTACAACCCGATGTAGCGTTTTCTGCAGTTATGGTATAAGTACCAATTCCTAATTGGGCACTAAATACAATAGGATTGCCATCTGTTCCCGACAGCGTTTCAACGGTTGTACCCTCTAATTGAAGATGATAATCTACACCTGTTTCAGAATCATCTAAAGTAATAACATGTCCTGCTCCACCATTACATCCTGTTACAGAACCTGTTGGTGTTAGATCAAATACCGTTGGACGTAGATTCTCTTTCACCGTAATCCTATTATTCATTTCCAACCTCTCAGCTGGAACGGAAGCATAATATGCTTCTACTCTATATTCATCATCACCTAATATATTATCCCACTGTACTGATAGAGGATTCGTCGTATCAAACATAATAGAGGCGCCCTCCTGAGCATTATCAGAAGTTCTGAATAGTTCATAGGTAATACCGTCTTGTGGATTGGCTAAATAAACACTTACCCCACCATCTCCTTCACAATATTCTGTAGCTGTAGCTAATACATCCAATGGTAATATTCCATCAAGAATAGTCAGATTAATACTCGTAGAGGATGAACAGCTATTTCCATCATATACATCTACAGTAACTATATCGCCATCAACAGGAACATACGAACCCGTTGAGGTATCATAAGTATTATCACTACTTCTTGATTGAATTATAGTAACATTACCACCACTATTCACTGAAAATTCATATTCCGTACCACCTCCTGCAGTAAACGATAAAGGTGTTCCGCTAATAACGGTGTTTGATGGCGAAACACTTAATGTAGGTATTGGTAAAGAATTTACTGTAGTTGTAATTTCACTCGACAAAGTTGAACATCCGGATGAACTATACGAAACTAAAGCCGTAACAACCTGTCCATCTGTAAGATTTCTTGTTCCAAACTTTCCATTAGAACTTGGCACCTCGGCACCATCTACATAGAAAGTATATATATCACCTCCTGTTGCCGTAAATGTAATTGTATCACCAGAACAAATTGTATTATCAATATCTGAACTTGTTAATGAAACAACAGGAATAGGGTTCACTGTTACGGGCACACCAGAACTTGACGCTATACAACCAATTGCATCTGTAATTTTAACAGAAACAATATCGTTATTTGCCAAAGTGCTTGTTTTATATTCATCTGAAGCGCCTGGTCCCTGAGCGTTTAGTGCATTTACAAAAAACTCATACGTAACTCCACCAGTACCTTTAAAAGTAACCTCCTCAGTATCACATATTGTAGTTTTATCGGCAGTTAAAGTAGCCACAGGTTTACTTATGGTTATGTCTATAGGAGAACTAGGAGCATTACAATTATTCCCATCATATACTTCAACATAAACTGTAAAATTATTTGTTGAGGAATACTTAAATTCATCACTTGCCTGAATTCCCTGTGAAGTTCCATCTACATAAAACTGATAAGTAAACGGTCCGGTACCGGTTGGTGTTGCCTTAAAAGTAACCTCTTCACTATCACAAACCGTTGTTTTATCAGCAACCAAAGTAGCAGAAGGTAAGTCATACACACTCATGGTAATTGGATTAGGAGTAGCACTACAGCTCCCTGCATATGCAGTAACCGTAACCATATCACCATCTAATAACTGATCTGTTGATAAAGTGTTTGAAGCCCCATCCTGTAAAGTCTCTGTTGCATTTCGTATAAAAACATATCTATCGTAAGTAGATGGAGATGCTAAAAAATTAACATTAGAACCTAAACAAATTACATTTTCTCCAGAACTTGTAATTTTTAATTCTGGTACAGGATTACTTTTCACGTTCATTGTCATGGATTCAGAAACATCTGTACATGATGTATTAGCATCTGTAACAACTACATAAACTTTATCCTGATCTAACAATAAATTATCAGAAGGAGTAACAAATGTACTGGATGATCCATTCTGAACTGAATTGTCAACACCACCTCTTATTAAATGAAAATCATATGTATAAATTCCTGAACCATCGGCAGCCGATGCATTAAAGGTTACCGAAGTTCCTGCACAAATAGTAGTTAAGCCTGGTGCAGGAGCACTAACACTAATACCTGCATTTACTTGATTTACAACAACATCAGTAGTTATTGTTTGTTGACAGGTATTAGCATCTGTAACAACTAATGAATATGTACCTGAATTAATGACGTCTACATTATTAATTACAGGATTTTGATCAGTATTGTTAGTCCATCCATTTGGTCCAGACCATTCATAACTAACCATACCGGCAGAGCCTCCTGATAAATTAAGATCTTCACCTACACATAAAGGTCCATTATTTGATGCACTAGCAACAGGTAACGAACGTATTACTACAACTTGAGTAATTTCATCACTTATACATCCGGAATTATCCTCCACCGATACCCCATAAGTACCTTCATCAGACAATGATGCAGAATTAATAATTAATGTTGCACTATTTTCTCCTGAAATAACACTACCATCTTTTGTCCAATAATAATTAACATAATTACCACTTCCTCCTGAAGGTGTAGCGGTAAGAGTTAAAGTTGTATTCAAACAAACCGGATCATTATAGGATAATACGATAGTTGGTTTTGTATTTATATTAACATTTGTAAATACACTACCGTCACTTGAACAACCTGAATCATCAGTTACTGTTACAAAATAATCTCCTGTGGCAGCGGTTGAGGCACCTACAATTGTTTCTGCTTGTGATGATCCGGTAAATCCGTTTGGTCCAGACCAACTGAATGAAGTATAAATACCTGATCCTCCTGCAGGAACTGAACTTAAATTTATATTACTTCCCTCGCAAATAGGCGAATTACTTGAAGCTGTTATAGTTGGATTTGAATTTACGACAACATTTGTTGTTACATTGGCACTACAACCATTGTTATCTACTACACTAATTGTATATATACCATTACCTGAAGTACTAATGTTATTTATTGTT
>JBNKRV010000109.1:0-9797 GCA_050296935.1 Marinilabiliaceae bacterium
TATGAATTTCACTTATAAATACCGATTTTCTGCGTCATATTTGCTTACCATAGCCCGCTATGCTTTCGCAAACATTCCTTGAAACTCAATATTTATAAGCGATTTGAGCCATTAATTTTATATCGAACTCAGGTTAATACAAACTAAATCATTTTCAAGAAAATCTCAAGAATGAAAAAAACAGGAATATTTTACGGGCCCGAAAAAGGTAATGTTGGTAAAATTGCCCACTTAATTGCAGATAAGTTAGGTGCTGACAAATGCGACCTGGTATTAATAAAAAACAGTAACGGAAAAATTATTAATCCATATGACAATTTAATATTTGGTATATCAACTCTGGGTAGAGCAAACTGGGATTCTGAACACACAGACGATGACTGGGATGTTTTTTTCACCCATTTAAAAGAAGCTGACTGGAGCGGCAAACAAGTGGCCATATACGGATTAGGAGACCACATTAATTACGCAGATCATTTTGTGGATGCCATAGGTTGGTTATACGAAAAGTTATTAAAACTAAATGTGAAAGTAGTCGGATTCTGTAAAACCGACGACTACGACTTTACTGATTCTGATGGAATTGAAGATGGTGAATTTGTAGGATTACCACTTGACGAAGATTATGAAACAGAAAAATCAGAAGAACGATTGGATAAATGGCTAAACAGATTAAAAAATGAACATGGTTATTAACCTGAGTTCGATTAAAATTCTGAATTTAAACTGATATAAAATACTGATATACAAGGCATGTAAAAAAATTCAAACCGCAGTATACCAGGGTATATGAGGATTTGGATTTTGAGCAACAACGCTGTAGTTGAACTTTATAGACGAACACTTATACAAACATTGTTCATCAAGTACAACCAATGTTGTTTTTATTATAAAACTAAAAACAATGATGAGCACAAACCCCAAAACCGTTATTGATCCTGACATTATAATGTCAACACTATCCCACCAGGGAATAGAGGATCTTAGCAAAGCTACCATTCGTGAAGTTGTTACAATCGTTAACGAAATTGAAGAACGATCGGCAATTAACTTTATACGAATGGAGATGGGTGTGCCCAGTCTGCCCCCATCTAATATTGGTGTTAAAGGTGAAATTAAGGCATTAAAAAATGGAGTTGCTTCAATATACCCGATGCTTGAAGGCATTAAACCATTTAAAACTCAGGCCAGTAGATTTGTAAAAGCATTTATGGATATTGATATTAATCCGGAAGGCTGCATTCCTACGGTTGGTTCCATGCAAGGTAGTTATGCTTTATTTAAAGCAATCTCTAATACAAATCCTGAAAAAGATACTATCCTGTTTATCGATCCGGGTTTCCCCGTTCAAAAACAGCAATTGAAAGTTTTAGGTATTCCGTTTGAAACTTTTGACGTATTCCATTTCAGAGGTGAAAAATTAAAAGGTAAGCTCGAAGAGTTTCTGGACAAAGGAAATATTTGTGGTATTGTTTACTCAAATCCCAATAATCCAACATGGATTTGTTTCCACCAGGAAGAATTAGAAATCATTGGAAATCTGGCTAATAAACACGATGTCATCATCATTGAAGATCTGGCCTATTTCTGCATGGATTTCAGAGAAGATTATTCCATTCCGTTTCAACCTCCTTTTCAACCCACAGTAGCAAAATACACCGATAACTATGCTCTATTAATTTCAAGTTCAAAATCATTTAGCTATGCAGGACAAAGACTTGGAACACTCTGTATATCAGATAAATTATTTAATCGTTATTTTGAATCATTAAAAATAAGGTTCGGAGTTGGTAATTTTGGGCGAGTAATTGTCGGAAGATTATTATATTCGCTGTCCGCAGGCGCAAGCCATTCTGCTCAATATGCAATTACAGCAATATACAAGGCAGCCTGTGACGGAGATTACAATTTCGTAAAAGAGGTAAAAGAATACGGCGTAAGGGCCGGGTTAATGAAAGAGTTGTTTGTTAAATACGGTTTTAAAATCATATATGACAAGGATATTAACACCCCGATAGCCGATGGTTTTTATTTTACAATAGGATATCCTGAATTTACCGGAGGTGAATTACTTGAGAAACTATTGTATTATGGAATCAGTGCAATAGCATTAAAAAATACTGGCAGTGAAAAAGAAGGATTAAGGGCTTGTGTTTCCCACACCGAAAGAAGCAGATTCCCGATCCTTGAGGAACGATTGATGCTGTTCCGACAAAACCTTCATTAACAGTCTTTCGAAAAGAAAAATAGTAGTTTTTATTATTGAAAAATACATATTGGCGGGAGTGCATTATTCACGCATAATGCCCAAGATGCGTACTGACTTTTAACATCAATTCAGCATGATTCCCATCATAAAAAAAATGGTATATTTTATTAAATTGCGTGAAAATTAAAAAACGATCAGAAATATGGCTAAAGCTAAAGGAGCGATTGTTGTTGATACTGTAAAATGCAAGGGCTGTGAACTCTGCATGGAGGCTTGTCCAACCGATGTAATTACCATGGCTAAAGAAGTAAATGGTAAAGGATACCATTACTCTACAATGGGTAAACCGGAGGCATGTATTGGTTGTGCTAATTGCGCAACAGTATGTCCGGACAGCTGCATTACGGTGTATCGTCTGAAGACGAAATAATAACTATTTGTCATTTCACAAATTAACAAACACAATTCAGGTTGATTATTAATTTCAAACCTATACAAGAAATTCATTACGCATGAAAGAATTAAAACTAATGAAAGGGAACGAAGCTATTGCTGAGGCTGCTATTCGATGTGGAGCCGATGGATACTTTGGATACCCTATTACTCCGCAAAGTGAAATCATGGAGACCCTTATGGCTCGTCAACCATGGAACACTACAGGAATGGTTGTTCTACAGGCCGAAAGTGAAATTGCATCCATAAATATGGTTTATGGAGGTGCAGGATGTGGAAAAAAAGTAATGACCAGTTCTTCAAGCCCCGGCGTAAGCCTGATGCAGGAAGGACTTACATATATGGCCGGTTCTGAATTACCTTGTGTTGTTGTTAATGTGGTAAGAGGAGGTCCGGGATTAGGAACGATTCAACCTGCTCAATCTGATTATTTTCAAACAGTAAAAGGTGGCGGACACGGCGACTACAAGTTAATAACACTAGCTCCTGCATCGGTACAGGAAATGGCCGATTTTGTAGAGATAGCTTTTGAACTGGCCTTTAAATACCGCAACCCGGCCATGATTCTATCTGATGGGGTGATTGGTCAGATGATGGAAAAAGTTGAACTACAAGCTCAACAACCCAGATTAAGCGAAGAAGAAATCATTGAAAAATATGGAAGCTGGGCTACTACCGGTAAAACCAATGACCGAAACCGTAACATCATCACCTCCGTAGAGCTGGCTTCTGAAGAAATGGAACGTTTCAACAATAAGCTTCAGGATAAATATAAAGCAATGCAAGAAAACGAAGTTCGCTTCGAAAATTACATGTGTGATGATGCAGAATATCTTCTGGTAGCTTATGGTTCCAGTGCCCGTATTTGCCAAAAAGCCGTTGAATTGGCCAGAGAAAAAGGAATAAAAGCGGGACTCCTCCGTCCTATCACATTATTCCCATTTCCAATTAAGCCTATTCAGGATATTGCGAAACACGTAAAAGGCATATTAAGTGTAGAGATGAGTGCAGGCCAGATGGTAGAAGATGTTAAGCTGGCTGTTAACGGAGTGGTTAGAGTGGAACACTACGGACGTTTTGGTGGTATCATTCCATCTCCGGGAGAAGTTTTAACAGCTCTTGAAAAAAACTTTATTGAAGGATAATGCTATGGATATTAAAGAAATAATTAAAGAAGAAAATCTGATATACAAAAAAAGTAGTTTGCTCACCGATAAGGATATGCACTACTGTCCTGGTTGTACTCATGGAGTTGTACACAGATTGATTGCTGAAGTTATTGAAGAACTGGGTATTCAGGAAACAACGATTGGCATTGCACCTGTTGGGTGTTCTGTTTTTGCATACGATTATATTGATATAGACTGGCAGGAAGCTGCTCATGGACGTGCTCCGGCCGTAGCTACAGGTATAAAAAGATTAATGCCTGATAAAATGGTATTTTCGTATCAGGGTGATGGTGACTTAGCCGCAATTGGCACAGCTGAAACTATACATGCCTGTAACAGAGGTGAAAATATTGTAATGGTATTTATTAATAATGGTATTTATGGTATGACCGGTGGTCAGATGGCTCCTACAACACTGGAAGGTATGAAGGCATCAACCTGCCCTTTCGGACGCGAACCAAGTCATGACGGATTCCCACTTAAAATAACAGAACTAATAGCTCAGTTACCAGGAACCAGTTATGTAACTCGTCAGGCCTGCCATACTCCGGCTTCAGTCAGAAAAACAAAGAAAGCACTTATAAAAGCATTCGAAAATCAAAAGAACAAAAAAGGAACTTCGCTTATTGAAGTTGTTTCTACCTGCAATTCCGGATGGAAACTATCACCGGTTAAAGCCAATGACTGGATGGTGGAAAATATGTTTCCTTTTTATCCTTTAGGTGATTTAAAGGACGAGTGAGCTTAGATTTATAGATATAAGATTGCACACCTGAACTTATAGTGGTTCTTATATCTTTTTACTAATGTTTTAATACTAAAAACATGACAGAAGAAATAATTATAGCAGGCTTCGGCGGACAGGGCGTTCTTTCAATGGGGAAAATCCTGGCCTACTCCGGAGTTATGCAAGATATGGAAGTTTCATGGATGCCATCATATGGTCCGGAAATGAGAGGTGGAACAGCTAATGTCACCGTCATCTTATCTGACCAGAGAATCAGTTCTCCCATATTGCACGAATTTGACACAGCTATCATTCTTAATCAACAATCACTTGATAAATTTGAGAATGAAATAAAACCAGGTGGCTTATTATTGTATGATGGAAACGGGATCACCCACCACCCTACCCGTAAAGACATTCAGATATACAGGGTTGACGCAGCTGAGGAAGCTGCTAAAATGCATTCCGCAAAAACTTTTAATATGATTGTTTTAGGAGCTTATCTTAAGATTAAAGAAACGGTGAAGATGGAGAATGTATTAAAAGGCCTTAAGAGCTCATTACCGGAAAGACACCATCACATGATACCGTTAAACGAAAAAGCAATTAACAGAGGTATGGATATTGTAAAAGAGATAAATACAGTGACCATATAGAATTACCCATTTATAAATGCCTTATAGATAGTGTTCATCTATAAAGCCCGGCTAATGCGTTGTTGCTCAAAATCCAGATCCTCATATATGAGAGTATACTGAGGTTTGAATTTTTCACACGCCTTGTATTTTAACTTTATTCTACAAACATCCGACTTTATACACTGGCACTAGATACAAATCAAAAAGCAGACTTCATACATGTCTGCTTTTTTTTGTTTAAATTACAAGTCTGAGATATGATAAATGGTGAAACTTGAAACTACTAAAAATAAAGACCTGTTATTTGTAAATCCATCAAATTTACCTCCCGGGTATAGGTTTCTGGTATTTCTAATATTATTTTCCGGTGTTATGATAACCATAAACGGAATGTGGGGAGGAATATTTTTAATTTTACCAGGTCTGTTTTTCAGCTTTTATAAAGAAGGTGTAGTATTTAACTTTAAGACTCACACCATCAGTAATTACAGTGCTTTTATTAAATACAGAAAGATCTATCGTCCCCGCCCCCTTCATCATTATAAATATCTTTCCATAGTTCGTGTTGGCCTCGTTCGGGATTCAATATTAACTCCCCAGGTATCGAATGTTAACCTTAAGTATAAACTTACTATGATAAAAGACAATAGAAACTACTTTAAAGTTACTATTGGCGAATACTTTAAGGTATTTGCATTAGGCAAGAAAATAGCCAACCATTTTAACTTAGGCCTCGTTGACTATTCAAAAAGGTACGCCAACTGGGTAATTCAACCTCCAAAAGCGGATAAAAAATATTCTTGAAAAATATTTGATAAAATTTGTTGGTTAATTCAATATTTTTCTATCTTTGCATCGCCTTTAAAAAAAGGAACAAGGCTGGTCTTGTAGCTCAGTTGGATAGAGCAACAGCCTTCTAAGCTGTGGGTCGCAGGTTCGAATCCTGCCAGGATCACATTTCAATAAGAAATGAAAATTAAAAGCCAGTAAATCGTATGATTTACTGGCTTTTTTGTTTTTCAACAAATTAGTTTAAAACGAAACTCAGGGATCACCCGTTAATTTTGGGTCTATGCTGTAAATATGTTATTACGTATAGATTTTAGTAAGCCTATAAAGGAAGAATTTAATATCTGTGACGCCTCTGAATTGTCTTCTGAATTCTTTGATTTTAGCATTAAAAGATTCGGCTACAGCATTAGTACTTCTGTTATTAACAGTAGTTTGATATATTATCGTAGTAATTAAAAAATGTATTGGGAATGGTATTGAAAGATTTAAATCCGCTCTGCCTGACTTTTTCAACCCAATGAGCCAATTTGAGCCAACCTACTTCTTTATCACACATATGGTTGTATGCCATTTTTATTTCAGGGTATCTTTGAAATAAAAACATTACTCTTTCTTTTTATGAAGCCGTCCTTTTAGTTATACAACAAAAAATACCTTCTCACATGTCAAAGATAAATTTATTATCTCAGATTTCTCTCAGAACCTGATCGCAGTTCTTTTAACTCAATGGTAAAAGATCGTGATACAGATAAGCATCGGAAAGATTATGACAGTTGGACACATTTAGGATGCCATTGATATTTTATAAAGTTTTAACGTTATAAATTATGTTATAATTATAGCTATTGTTATTTTTGCCCCGATAATAAATAATAATTCTATTCAATAAACATATGCTTGTTGCATGATATTTTATGTGATGCGCATACAGGAATATCGTTTTTAACAGTCTGTGTTTCTTGTGAATGCATTCAATTTTATATGAATTATTTTATTGATCTATTAAATTTTAAATAACAAATAACTTTAACAACTAAACTATGGCCGGAAAACCAATTGCCACAGTAACCAGTATGCACGTGTGCCCTATGTGCAGTGGAACAGTACCCCATGTAGGAGGACCTGTTTCAGGGCCCGGAGCGCCTAATGTATTAATCAACGGAAAACCCGCTGCCCTAATGGGCGATATGTGTGTTTGTGCAGGTCCACCCGACACCATTGCACAAGGAGAAGCCACAGTGCTAATCAATGGTACACCTGTAGCCACTATGGGGAGTATGACAGCTCATGGAGGCAGCATAGTTCAAGGCGACCCAACCGTACTAATTAGCCCCGCTACGCCAAATACCAAAGTAACCATGACAGTAGAGGAAATTCCTTTCCCCGAAATACGCATTGTTGATCGTGTTGGAGCATTGTTTAAGGGTAAGTCAGACGATTTAAAGAAAGCGGAGGCTAACCAGGAGGAAATAAAGGAAGAGGCAAAGAAACATGGTTTTTTACCTGATTATGATTATAGCATTTAAGTAATAGACTATGAAATTTGAATATCCAATACAGACGGATGATCCTCAGTCGATACTGGGGCAAAAAAATACAGTTGGGTTTTATCCAATAGGACGGTTGTTTAATTGGCATGGCGGATTACACGTTGCCGAAAGAAGCTATGGCCCAATAAAAGCTATAGCTGATGGTGTTATTGTGGCTTATAGAATATGTAAGACAGCTTTTATAACAAACAATATAAAGTATTCCAATGGCTTTGTTCTGGCAAAACATATATATATTAGTCCTAATGGTTTAGCATTTAACTTTTTTACATTGTACAATCATTTAATGCCATACGACGAAATGATGGGAGGTAAAGGCTTACCCCCTGTTTTTATGGAAAATGTTTCTAAAGTTAAGAAGGGTAATGCTGACAAAGGTAAAAATTACGAAGGACTAAAGTTAAGAACCAATAGTGCTACCAGTAACGGAAGAAAAATAGTTGCCTGTGTACCAACGGGTACTGTATGTAAACTGGCAAAGGGAGGAACTACACCCAAAGGTTTTATTAAAGTGGATTATACAAGTGCCAATGGCACACAGTATAAAGGTCATTTACTTTGGCTCTCTAATGATAAAACAGAAATTGCAAATAATAAATATGTAAAAGTTGACGAAACAGCAGGCACTGTTACTGTAATGTCCGATGAGGATGTTGGCAGAAATGGAGATGTAGGATTGCACTTACGTAGTTCTGCCAGTGGTAAATCTGATAATAATATCATTAAAGTATTACCGGTAGGAACACTTATAAAAATACATCCGGATGATGTGAATAAAACATCATCCTATGTTAGGGTAGTAGATGTGGATGGTATTGAGGAAGAGGGTTTTGTATATTCTGATTGTATAGAACCGGCTAAACGAAACAATTTTAATTCAAATGATTTAGATGTAGTTATTACAGGGGAGAATTGTGATTTAGTTATTAATGCAGGTGATGTTATTGGTTATGCAGGATTGTGCGGATTCCAGAACCAGGAAAATCTTAGAACCTGTCATGTAGAAGTGTTATCGGATCAGGATCCAACACAGTTTCTTAAGGGAATTGATGGAGATATAGACGATGTAAAAAACACAAAACGATTTGCTAAAATAAAAAAAGGTGCAAAATTAACCTTAAAATATCCCATTACTTTCAACAAAGATGATGAAATTGAGGTACTTGATTTTTCAACAGATGCAAGTGAAGAGTATTGTAAAGTAAAATTGCACAAACTGATAAGAGAAGTAAATTTTGATGATTTAAAATTTAAGGAGCAGAAAAAAGAAGGTGATACCCTTATCTGGGCAAAATATACTCCTAAACACCTTTCGAACTTAAATAAAATATTTCATAATAAGCTGACAAAAAAATCAATTATAGATTGGGTTGAGTCAATAGAGGATAAAGATGGAAAGCGAAGAAGAAAAGTATCATTTACTGTGCCTTCCGGAGATCAAGTCTGGGTGAAAAAATCGACATTAGGTATTACTGCAAAACCTACGCAGCCCATTGTTTTATCAAGTGATTTAACCAGTTTATATTACAAAAAGCCTGAACAAGGTGTGCTTGAATATACTTTAGAACAGGATTATCTACAAAAGGAATCGGAATTAAAAGCGATTAAAGCAGGAGGTAATAATGAAGTTTGGTATAATGTAAAAACACTTACTCCCATAAAAAATGAGCATGGATTTGTACATTATAAAACAATAGAAGGACTTATTAAATCAGACGACAAGAATATTGACTTGGTTTCAGCACACGATTGGGAAGTCTTTGGATTTAAAATCTTTAAGGATCAGAGTGATGAGTTTGTATTTAATAAAACCATAAAAGAATTAAAATCCGATAATGCGCCAAAATTTCTTCAATCCGTTTGGGATCATATTGATGAAAATGGGGATGGTAAATTAACAAATAAGGAATTAAGAAATGCGTTAACAGATCCATTTGCCCAACAGAAGTTATCGAAAATGGTCTGTTACCACCAAAGTGAATGGGGAGTTGATTTTGCATTGTTAAAACCTGAAATAGAAACGTTGTTGGATGAAGGTATTGCATTAGAGGAAGGGGACAAAAAACAATTTCTTGAAGATAAAAAGGCAGAAACATTAAAAATTACAGAGGAAAAGATAAAAGCGTTTAATTTTTGGGAAAGCGTGGAAATACCTGAAATATCCATTAAGGAAAGTAGTGAGTCCGGGGAAATGAAAAATCATATTCCGCAAAAATTCGAATTAAAACTACCCGATAAAACTATATTTAAACCCTATAA
>JBNKRV010000110.1:0-17449 GCA_050296935.1 Marinilabiliaceae bacterium
TCGAACCCATTATTACTTTGCCAAGGAAAGAATACCTTCTAGCTCCGTATTGCCCGATGAAAAGGGGCGTAAAAACATAAGTTGTTGAAAATGAATAAAAAACTATCTAGTAAATTTGGATTACAACATAGAAGGTTATTAAAATGAGCCACTGTTTATTAATGACAGACCTGAATTTACAATACTTATCCATAGATTCAACCCTTGATTCAGATTAATAACAAATAAAAATGCATTTACATTCCCAGATTTAAATGCACATAAAATCCTTTAACTCCCAGTTTATTTACAGAATAATTCACGGATAGTACTTTATCATAATAGGTAACTAAATCTACTCCCACCCCATAACTATATAAAAATGAATTACTCAAAGAGTTCCTTACATTGGGATTTTCCTTGTTTACATAACCTGTATCAAAAAATGCTTTAAGATATAACGCATAGTGGATTTTTGAGAACTGACGAAGGTTAATAAAGTTGATGTTGCCTGTTTTGGTAGGAATGAGCTCAAACAGAACTTTTTGCTTCGAATACAGAAAATCATCACTTTCAATAACATTGTACTCATATCCATTCAAAAACTCTTTATAACCCAACCCATTACTAATCACAAAAGGATTGGATTTGCTACTATTTAATAAGCCCCCAAGATTCCACCCATAATACCAATGTTTATAAATATTTCCGTGTTGTTGCACCTGCACTTTAAAAGCGAGATTGTTGATGTTATTTTTTAATAAACTCAATCCGCTTTGGGTAACACTGGCTTCAAACATAGTACCTCTGAGAGGGTATATTTTTGAATCCCTCCAGTCTACATTGTATAAATACTCCAACGACATATAGTTAAGTGATGTATTTCCACTGCTCAAATAATTGGGATTCAGAATGGCTAATGTATCCTGTATTCGGTGCGAATGATATCCCACTGTTAATCGATGTCGATGATTATGGGAATGACGATATTTTAAACACATCTCAGTTTCCAATTGCTGCTCAATAAAAGATTGATTTGTTTTTATATAAACCGCTTCATCACCATAAACACCATATGAAACCTGATCCTTGGCATAGTAAATAATATTTGAACCCCAACTTAATTTATTATTATAACTTGCCGAACTAAATCTCATCTCCACCTGCTTCAAATATCCAATACGGAGTTTCAGTTTTAGTTTCTGATTCAGGCCTCTGAAGTTTTCCTGTTTAAGATAAATTCCATAGTTCATCCGGCTCCAATCTCCATTTTGTAAAAAGGAACTAAAATTTCTATCGGCATGTTCAAATATGGGTAACACCCAGGTATACCATCGTTCATCAACTTTTATTTCAAAAGCCACCTCATTATTACCGATTAACCAATAATTAAAATACACAAAATTGAAAAGAGAGGTTTTCAGTAGATTTTGTCTTGATTTTCCAACTAAATCGTAGAATTCTGATTTAGCGATTAACTGGCCTTGCTTAAACAAAAGCTCATTCAAAATAATTTTTGGCTTTGTTTTATGATTACCTACCAAAGATATTTTTGAAATCATAAGCGTATCATTGGCCTGAGAAAGGTCAATATTCACACTATTAGTATTGTTTGAATAAGAAAGTTGATTCCCGATCCAGAAAACACAAATTAATATGAATCCAAATTTAGTATTTAACGAAATACATCCCAACGACTAATGTCTTACAAATAAAGTAAACATGTTAAATTAAAGCCGACACCATTAAATTACCCAGGCTGCAACAGAGTTGGAGAACATTATGGTTCAACTACATATCATACGTTGAGGTACCTGATAAGTGCATCATAGTTCTTTTTAACTACTTCATCTGCAACACTATGCTCTGAATAGGAGGCAGTTACCGAATAATCATACCGGTCGAAGGCTCTCAAAACAGGGGTAATATCCTCACGATTAAGCTTTATGGTAATTTTAAGAGGGTCATCTTCACCCAATTGATTCACATAAAAGCTTAATACTTTCGTATCTGTATCCTCAATAATGCGGGCAATTTCTGAAATAGAATAATCATATGCCGGCATTTCAATTTCAATAATTCCGCCCGGGGTGTGAGCTGCAATTAAATTTGCATAATTTTTTAAGAGGTCTGTCTGAGTTATTAAACCCTGATATTCCATATTTTCTGACAAAACAGGAATAACGGTTAACTGAAGCCTTGAGGCCATTTCTATAACACTGTAAATATGCTGATTATAAAATACATAAGGAGATGTTAATGACAATTTATGGTTTCCAAGAGACTCCTCCGGTTTATTCAAATCAAAGATATCAGTATCTGTAATCAAACCTAATAATTCCTTGTTATTTACAATAGGTAAATGGGAAACCCTAAAAACCTCCATCCAATTCAAAGCATCTAAGCCCGAGTCTGAAGTTCTTAAGGCAGGAACCAAATCTGATATCAAATCTTTCGCTAACATATATTACTTTCAAGAAATACTCTTAACTTTACCGTCGGAGAAAACTAATTCTCCCTTTTTTTTATTACGATATTCATTCAATTTAGTTGCATATATTGAAACAGTCAAGTAATCATTTGGTTTATTTTTCAATATTTAGACTAACATACTGAGTTTGATGACAAAATAATATTTAATGACGAAATTAAGTGTTAATATTAATAAAGTAGCAACGCTCCGCAATTCACGTGGCGGAGATATGCCCAATGTGGTAAAAGCTGCTGTTGACGTTCAGATCTTTGGAGCTGATGGGGTAACCGTGCATCCAAGACCTGATGAAAGGCACATCACTTATAAAGATGTGATGGATATTCAGCCTATCATTAAAACTGAATTCAATATTGAAGGATACCCTTCACGAAATTTTATCAATCTGGTTAAAAAAGCCAAACCTCATCAGGTAACATTAGTTCCTGATCCACCGGAGGCCATTACCTCCAATGCGGGTTGGGACACCATCAAAAATAAATCCTTTTTACAGGATGTAATTGCTGAATTTAGCGAGGCAGGTATCCGTACTTCTATATTTATTGATACTGACCTTGATAATGTGGCCAATGCTGCAGCGACAAATACCGACAGGGTTGAACTATACACTGAGCCTTACGCTTCTATGTTTTCAAAAAACAGAGAGGCTGCCATCAAACCGTTTGTTGAAGCTGCTGAAATAGCTAAAAAAGCTGGTTTAAAAATTAATGCCGGCCACGATTTAAATTTAGATAACCTAAAGTTCTTTAACGAGCACATTCCGTACCTGGCTGAAGTATCTATCGGACATGCCCTTATTTGTGATGCTTTGTATATTGGATTGGAGAAAACAGTACAACTTTATAAAGAACAGCTTATAAGAAAGTAGTCAATGAATTTGTTTTACCGTGAATTTGGCGATGGTGATAAAAATCTGATTATTATTCATGGATTGTATGGTTCATCTGATAATTGGGTTACAATTGCAAAATTATTAATGGATCATTTCCATGTTTATCTGGTTGATCAGCGTAATCATGGTCAATCGCCACACAACAGTCAAATGGATTATGCTTCCATGGCTCAGGATATCAATGAATTCATGGATCATCATAACCTGAAACCGGCTTCTGTTATGGGGCATTCAATGGGGGGTAAAACAGCTATGACTTTTGCCTTGCTGCATCCGGAAAGAGTAGATAAATTATTGATTCTGGATATTGCTCCCAAATCATATGGTAGTTTTAGCAATTACGCTAAAATTACCAACGACCACAGGAATATTGTAGATGCCTTACTAAGCATTCACCCGGAAGAATATAACTCCCGAAGTGAAATAGACAAAGCTCTTAAAGAGGACATTCCGAATAACATGGTGCGTTCATTCTTATTAAAGAATATTGCCCGAAACGAAGATAAATCCCTCTACTGGAAACTCAACATTACATCTATTTCAGAGAATCTGGATCAAATTATGGATGGATTTTCTGATCCGATTCCGGACACTCATTATCCGGAAAATAAAGAGGTATTCTTAATTCGTGGCGGAGATTCACCCTATGTGCAGGAAGAAGATATGCAGCATGTTCGCAGCTATTTCCCTTCTGCTCAATTCACTTCCATTCCCAATGCAGGGCATTGGCTGCATGCTGAGCAACCGGAGTACTTTATTAAAACCGTAAAGTACTTTTTAGATGAATAAAGTGTTTTATTAATTCAAGAACTACATATCATATAAAAACAATCGCCTGTCAGTTTCTGACAAGCGATTGAAAATCTGATTGAGTTATGTTTTTACTACCTATTCAACAACTACTTTACTCACCAATTGACTTTTGTTTGATTTTACTCTGACAATGTATAAACCCTTGGATAATGTCTGTTTTAAAGTAGAGCTGGTTGTTTTTGTTTGATAAACTAAATCCCCGGAAATATTATATACCAGAATATCCGACTCATCAGAAATGTTACTAATACATAAGTTCCCATTTTGAGAGTATACAACAACCCCATTATTCAGGTCATTCTCTATATCAATAACCGGAGTCGCTTGATTTAGCGCATTTACATCCTCTTCAGTCAACAGTAACCATCTTTGAGTGATTGCTGCATCTGCAATATTAAAACCAACAGTTGATATTAAATCACTTGTAGTTGCCAGTAAAGTGGATGGTGAAAGTTTGGCCTCAGGGTGAATAATCCAATAGCCTTTTTTTGTCATGCTACCAATATTTGTTTCTTTACGGCCTCTCATCAATTGAAAATAATTATAGCTTAGCGGCATGGTTCTATCCACGGTACTAAAACCATTATAACCTGTTGACTTATAATAAATAAACCTGCCAGTAGCCACATTCTTTATCGTATAATAAGAATTTACCGGGTTAAAATCAATTGTCCAGGCTGCACTATCGTTAGCTAAAGCTTCAGCAGCTGTCATCTCTTTATTGATAAGATTCCCATTACTAGCCAGCATAAGAAATTTATTATCCCTACCTGTTTGTTCAGCCTCGCTTTTAATATAATAATGGGCTCCCTCTTCCTGTTCAAATGTGTAAGCCGGCGTAGCAAAGCCTCCTGTTGGTGGTAAACCATCTTCACCAAGAGCTTGTACAATTAAGGCATTTGCAATGTATAACAGATCAGTTCCATTATCCTCTTGCGCACCATTAATGCCATAAGGCCACATATGAATCGCATCTCCTCTTAAATAAGCAGACTCATCGTTATCAATAAACTTCATTAGTTGAGTGGTACGTTCGCCATACCATGCACCTCTGGAACCGGTTTCTCTTAAAGGAGAAGATGGTCCGTACCACATACTGTGAGTACCAACCCCAATTGTATGTCCCATCTCATGTAGAGCTGTTCCGGTTTTTTGATAAGCAGTATTAGGACCAAATCGCATCCAGCCCCCATAACTAGCTTCTGCTGTTGGTGTTCCGGAACCATAATTTACAGTTAAACTATGGCCTTTAATACTGGTAAGGTTATTATAGTATCCTACTGCAGAAGACATCGCATCGTCCAAACGATCACGCATATCACCAGTAACATTACTGGCAAGAGTATATGAAACCGTTCCTTTAGGTAAAGTGATCACCTTTAAAACGTCTCCATATCCTACCGCGTAACTTTTGGTTAATGCATAGGCTCTCATATAATACACAGTAGAAGGTTGCAGGTTATCAATTTTATGAATCCTGCCATTGTTCGTTAAATATTTAGAACTTGTATTATCAAGTATGGTTGGCTCCGGATTTGTACTCCAGCAAAAACCATACTCGAGCAATCCAACAACAGAAACACCAGAAACAGTACTTCGCCCAAAGAACATAGTAGAACCACGAGCAAAATTAGGATTAGTTACCACCGTTGGAACTGTTCCGGTAGCATTTGCCAAATGATAGGCTAAAATAGCTTTATTAAGATCCTCTGCACCATTGTATATATCATCTAGGCTAACAGAAAAATCATTGGAAATATCTGTGGCCGTATCAATGGCATTTTGCAATGTAACCGCCTCATTGCCATCACCTGCCCCATATAGCTCTGTTGCTGTATCAATAACTTCCTGAATGGAGTTATAAGCATTGTTAGATACTGTGGCATCGGCAATTGAATTTTGTATTTGGTCAATGGCCTGAGCTAGTTCTTCTTCTGTTATCGTTTCAGCCACCAGCTTCTGATTTGCCAATGTAACATCACCTTCAAGTACAGAACGAACATCATTTTGTAGTTTCCCTCCTAAAAGTGTCTCTGCTATATCAACTTGTGTTTGCAGATAAGTCTTTATTGTTTCTATTTCAAATCCTTTATATTCTAATCGGAAATTGTCGCAAGTAAGCCAGTTACCTGTTGCATTTTCTGTTTTAAAGCCAATTGACAACTGATTATCTACTACTATTACATCTACTGAATATTCCTGCATTGTATTTACATTCACTTTCTCCAGTCCTGCATAAAGGTAAGCTCCTGTTTGAGGGTCTCCAGCATTATCAGTACTTCCCGATCCTGATTGTTGAATGTTCCCTGCGGCTACCTTTAAAGTATATTTCCCGTTAGGCAAATCTGTTAAAATCTGCTCAACTGCAACATCAGGTACTTTTGAACCTATATTTACCCATTTCTCAATATAAATACTTCCTGCTTTATATAGAAAAACGCTGTTGGTTTGCGATGCAAATCCGGTGTTGGACCAACCATCAAACCCATTTTCAAAGCTTGCATTGATAATAACTCCACTCATATCCACAGGGTTATCCAAGCTAGCATTTGCCAGATTAAATTGATACATGGCTTCTTTCAGATCTAAAATACCTTGTTTTACGTCATCTGAAGAGGTACTCGTAAGCAGATTTTCAGCAATTGTAATGGCATTATCTAAATCTTGTGCACCTTCAGCCAATGGATCATATAATTCCTGTGCCTCTTGAATAGTCGCATTTAATTGAGCAGTATCCGGAATTTCCTGCACTTCGTAAAGTTCAAAAGCATCAAATCCCAAGCGATTACCCAACCAGCGAAATCGTGCCACAATATAATTGTACGGATTTGTATTGGTAAACGCCACACTATTTTTTGTCCACACGCCTCCTCCATCAACACTGGCTCCATTCATTAAAACAAATGGTTCGGCAGAATTGGTTTTATCATTGGTTAATGAAACTTTTAACCAATCCTCTGTATTAGCGGTAGCAGTGGCATCCTGATACTTAACATGGTATGAGAAATAATAGGTTTTACCAGATTCAATACTCCATCCGGTACCTATTGAACCTGCGGAACTTGAACTGGCATTGGTGGTTCCAATCAGGTATTGCGAATCATCAATGCCACCCGTTGTATTAATGCTAAAATAACTTGATGATAAGGTCAATGCACTGGATGTTGCATCCGTCCAACCAGTAAAACCATCTTCAAAACCCGGATTAGAAATAAGATTAATGCTCTGCACTTTATACTCTGTATTTCCAACTGAAACTGTGTCTCCTATTTCCTGAGACTTTAATTTTCCGATGACTGAAATAAATACAATCAATACAATTAATATTCTTTTCATTTGTTCTTATCTATAATGTGTTTTTGTTTTTAATACTATCTTCAATGAAAGCGAACCCTGCTTAATAAAATATGCAGACAGAGATTCATAATTATTCAATTAAAACTTTGTGCGCCAGGTTTTCTTTATCTGTTTGAATATGCACAATGTAGATACCCGATGGCAACACTTTTCTAATTTCCGGAGTATTTACATTTTCTTTCCATATCAGCTTTCCTGTAACAGAATATATACTTAGCTGTGCTTTATCTGTCATTTGACTTACTACTAACTCATTATTTTGGGCATATACCTGAATTGTACTTTCAAATACATCCTGGGTAGATGTGTAGATGTTGGTTTTACCATACAAATTAGTATTATTAAAACTCACCTGATACGGCCATTGCTCGTCATTTGAATCGTCATCATCCCATGCGTGGCGCCAATGCACAGAAGGTGCACCGGTGACTACGAGCCACAATCTTAAGGTATTTGCAGGGCATTCAAATTGAAGGCTTCCATTAGGTGTATCATATGAGGCACTGGCCATATCGCTATATACACGAGTTCCATCACTTAGCATCGCCACAAAACCATAACGCCAACCTCCCATAGTAACAAACTTTGCACGATATCCATCCATACCCATTTTCCCTTCAAAAAAGACACTGATTTGTTTTGATGTAGCTGGTACATTCAATCTGATAACATTATAACCATAGTTCTCCGGACACATGGATTCATCCACCAACCAGTAATCATTTCCAACATCTGTCATAGAAGTCTGGGGAAGTAATGAAATTTTTCCTTCACCGTAGGATTGTATTCCGGGAATATCCCAAGTAGTAAACCTGGCAGCACGCTCATACATTTCATCATTAAATTGTGTTTGGTTAATGCCTGTGATGCGTTTGTAGGCTTCAACCGGATCCTCTGGTTTTACAGATTCATTCCATAACCGACCAATAATATCTAAACCATGCTTGTATACCCAATAATCCTGAATAAAATAGTTGCTATAACGAGGTGCCTCATGGATTATGTGCTTATGAGCATTACTTAAATAAGTACTAAAATTACTTGACGTAAACTGCTCTTCGGGATAAATTTTAAATCCTTGCCATTGAGCACACTGTTCCCACCAGCCATTACCACCACTTGCATTTGCACCAAAACCATACATCCAGCCATTCTGATCCCCATTGTCGCAATGCACCTGATACTGAAAACAATGACCTACTTCATGTGCCATTGTATGCCCACCTACTTGTGCCGACCAGGCAGTAAGGGTTAGCAAACCAATAGTGTTATCTACGCCTGATCCGGTAGCTTCCCAATCTCTGGTATAGCGTAGTCTGATAATCATTTTATATTTACTCGACTTTGAGCCATCATGACTGATAAACTTTAACGAATCAGTATAATATGTATAAGCATTTTCTGCCTCATCAAGTAGTTTATCGATATTAATTCTATAGTTACCATCAACAACTACACCTGGATCCTGACCATAACCCGGTTCCCAGAACACAATCCAGTTTTTAGACTGCCTGCTTCTTTCCATACTCCAACTGTTATTCGGATCGTTTACATCTCCCATCATCCAGGTTGGAATGTAAATCTGCTTTTTAATAATGGTGTTAATATTTGATGTGGCCGTTTGTATCGTCTGTAAGGTTGCTTCCAGATTATCTACTACAACCTGTGCCTCATTAATAGCTATTTGCAAGTTATCGGCTCTGGTGCCTGATAGCAGCTCAAGCTCTACCGTACCTTCATCAATAGCTGTTTGTAGTTTAATGTATGCTTCAATGGAAATCTTAGCTGTTTTTATAGATGTATTCAGCTCCTGACTACTGGCATACAAATCATCATACACCAAAGGTTGGGCAGCTATTGTTTGCTGAGCTTGCTGTATAGAACCATTCAATAAATCGGTAGCTGTATTCTGTAATTTTTCTGCCAATAGGCTTTGTGCTACTTCAATTTGCTCTTCAATAGCCAAAACCAGATCACCGGCATCGAACTGACCAATATATTCCAATTGGAAATTATCGAATAAAACCCAGTAATAGTTTTGTGTAAAGTCAGATTTCGCCCCAATAACAAGGGTATCTTCAGCATCCAGCATAATATTATCAAGTTGCATCAGATAATTATCTGCTGAAATGGACATAACCATCTTTGCACTTGACATGGTACCTACATAACCGTTAGACGAACCACCACCGTTATACGGCAGCTGATATAAAGAATTAAAGACCGTCTGTTTTTCGGCAAAACTATTGGCTCCTGCATATAATTCTGCATGTATAACTTCGGTTCCGGCAGTATATGCAGCTCCTCCATCATTACTTGTAGGGCGTTCAAATCCCTGTGCTTTCAACCTGTACTTCCCTGCTGGCAGTCCGGTAATTTTCTGATACATGTTAAAGGTTTTCTGATAAAACTCAACACAATTGTAATTGATAGTACCAACACCTTTCCACCCGTCTTGTAAATTCTCGTCGAAAGCGGGATTCACGATCCAGTCTGTCATATCCACCGGAGATTCCGGTGAAGCATTATTTAATTTAAATGAAGTTATGGCCTGGCTTAAGTCGGTTGTGGCTTGCTTAATACCCTCAATTGCTCCATCAGTTAAAGCCGCTTTTGCTGCATTAATTGCTGTTTGAAAATCAGCCGCCCCGTTAGCTTCTGGATTATATAGGGCTTCGGCCTCTGCAATAAGACTTTCCAGCGCTGATGTATTGGCCACTTCAGCCACTTCATACAATGAAAACGAATCGAATCCCAATCGGTTACTCAGCCAACGAAAACGAGCCACTATATAATTATAAGGTGCTGAATTGGTAAATACAACCGTATTCTTTGTCCAGGCACCACCTCCTTCAACTACTGTTTCATCAATTAATATCTGAGGTTCGCTTGATGAAGTTTTATCATTGGTTAATGAAACTTTAACCCAGGGTTCAGAACCTGCAGTTGCCGAAGCATCAAGATACTTTACATGATATGAAAAACAGTACATTTTACCTGCCTCAATATTCCAGCCTGTACCAATAGAACCTGATGCACTGGAACCTTCATTGGTTGTGCCTACTAAATATTGCGATCCATCGACTCCTCCGGTGGCCACCAAATTAAATTTCGCTGTAGTAAGTTGAGTGGTTGCAGTTGTAGCATCTGTCCATGCCGTAAATCCATCTTCAAAACCCGGGTTAGTGATGATATTATCACTCGTTATCTGGTATTGACTCCCTTCAACTTCAATAGTATCTCCTTGATTCTGAGAATAGATATAACAAGGACTTAGCATTGCCAATAGTCCTATAAGAAATTGTAGTAGAATTATCCTCATAAATATAATTTAAAAATGCGCTCACAAATTAGACTAATAGATAGAAAATTTATGTAACGTATTTTGCGTATTATGAAACAGATTCTACTATGGCATAAAATACTGAATGATCAGGTAGTATTGATTGACCTATTTATACGTATAAGGAATACAAAACAGCAAGATGAGTATTTTATTTGAATTGTTTGATATTGTTCTGATAATTAGTACTTGCACGAAAACTCAAGTGACAGATAAGAAAGATTCATTTTTAAGGCTTCCGAAGCTCGAAAAATGTGAGTTTACTTACGTGAATGATCATTTTGAGAGCAAAAGTAACAGCCTGCCCCGATTATTTCGGGGAAAAAATGGAGTTATCTTGCTGTCATTAATTAATCTCAATATTTTTTGTATCGCTGAGTTAGGCCAATAATTCATATACCAGAAATGCGAAACTCTGCGATACAAACATAAATCACCATTACATCACCCTTTCAAAATAGTCCTCTTCAATTAAGGGCTTACCCATAAAACGCAATAATAACTGAGCAGTAGCCAGTACATCTTTTTCGCAATACACAGCAATTCTTTCCAAATCCTTTTCTTTATAAAAAACTTCAGCTACCTGACTTCCATCAATATCATCCTTTGGCGACGGAATATTAAAAATATTCGTCAATAAGTTTAAGGAAGTATAGTGTTTGTAGTCTCCAAACTTCCATAGATCCATTGTATCAATAAACTTTACTTCCCAAGGTTTTTTACCTGCGATATTTAAACACTGAGGTATTTTTAAGCCATTAATTAAAATTCTGCGTGCGATATACGGGAAATCAAATTCTTTGGCATTATGACCACATAAATTCCGGTCAGGACCCTTGCTCATAAAATTATTGAGCATATCAGAAAACTCCATCAACAGTTGCTTTTCATCTTCATTGGCAAAACTTTTCACTTTAAAATGCATTTCACCTTTCACATAATGAATAATTCCAACGGAAATACATACTATCTTTCCAAACTCAGCGTATATTCCGGCTCGCTGATAGATGTCTTCAGGTGTTTCATCATCCTTTAGAAAATAAGAAGCTTTTTTATCCCAAAGCTCCTGCATTACAGTACTTTGTTCATTATAGTTCTCACATAGAGGAACCGTTTCAATATCAATAAAAAGTACGTTCTCGGGTACTAAATTTTCAAGCATGTTCTATTTATTTATTAAGTTAATTTTCGCTTCCTGTATTGCTTCAATAAATGGATGGCAACAGCACAACCTCCTCCTTGCGGAACAATTTAATCCGCATATCGTATTGTGGGTTCAATAAATTGAAGATGTGATGATTCTACGGGCTGGTGATACCGATACAGCACCTGCTTAATATCCCTTCCTCTTTCAACAATATCGCACGTAATAACTCTTGAGAGACGGCCATCTGCATCCACATCAACAAATACTTTTAAATCCATCACGTCCCTCAGCGGCTGATATCCCTGAATTAAAATTCCTTCTATGATCACTACATCCCTAGGAAAAACAGTTGTTGTTTCCTGATTACGTGTGCAAGTATGATAAGAATAGGAGGGCATTTCAATACTTTTATTATTTATCAATTGTTTATGTGCCTTGTAAGTAAAGGCTATTGTATACTATCAGGGTGATCAAAGTTTATTTTCTGCCGTTCTTCTAACGGAAGATCAATGTTATCTTTATAATAACAATCCTGAGGTATCACTGCAACCTCACCTTTGGGGAGTTGTTCAATCATTTTTCTGACAACGGTTGTTTTACCGGATCCTGCACCTCCGTCAATACCAGTTACTATCATCTGCGTAGTTTTATTATATATTTGTAAATATACAATTGTTATAAAAACAAAAATCAATTAAAAATAAGAACAATGATTAAACATGTTGTACTATTTCAGCTAAAAGAATTTACATCTGAGTCAGAAAAAACGAAAAAGCTTAATGAAATTAAAGAAGCACTTGAAGCGTTACCAGCAATCATACCTGAAATTAAAAGTTTAGAAGTGGGTATTAATGTTAACCCTGCAGAGCAATATGACATTGCTTTAGTTACTTCATTTAACAATCTGGAAGAATTAAAAGTTTACGTAAAACATCCGGACCATGTGGCAGTTGGTGGTATTTTCAGACCAGTGTTAGAAAAACGAGCCTGCGTTGATTATAACTTTTAATGTTCTACTCTCAATACTAAAAGCCGTACGCCTTTAAGTTATGGTATAAAGCGATAGAAAAAGGGCCGGTTATAAAAACATAATCAGCCCTTCAGTATTTTCTAGAAGCCACTCACATCGCCACCACTACTTTCATGAATTTGTATATTCTGAGGAGACCCTGAATAATACACATCTCCACCTCCACTGGCACTGGCTTCCAGGCTCTCTGTGACATATACTGTTATATCACCACCTCCAGAAGCACTTACATCCACATATTTTGCCACTAATTTTTTTGCGTTGATATCACCACCACCAGAAGCCTGCGCAGTTAATTGATCAGTTGAACCTGAAATTTTTATATCGGCACCCCCACTACAATGAAGCTTTAAGGTTCTGGATTCAACATCCAGATAAATATCAGCACCACCATTGGAGGAAACACTTAATAATTCAGATTTAATTTCATTTATTCCTCTAACATCGGCACCTCCGTTTGCAGTAATACTTTTTAGATCTGCCACTGATACATATATCTTCCGGGTTTGTTTAAAGTTCCATTTAAACCTTCCTTTAACATAGATATGCAGAGTTTCTCCTTTTACTTCTGTAATAATACGATGGATAACATCATTTTCTGCCTCTACTTCAACTCTTTGTCGCGTGTCCTGAGTAATATAAACATCGAGCCCGGATCCAACAGTTATTGCATTAAAGGGTTCTACCTCTCTTTGCTCTTTTGTTGCTGAGTCTGTTTGTGCGAATAATGAGACAGAAAGCAATACTGTTAATATTATAGTACCCAATTTTGTTTTCATAAATTTATTATTTAGCCAAACATAAAAAAACAGTGCACATTATAAATCAAGCCCTGATTCCTGAGCTGATCATGTAATTTAGTGAATTGGAAAAAGATTCATTCAATAATTTGACACTCAAGCATCAATGAAAGTTACAACAAGATTCTGTATTAACAAAAGAATATAAAAAAACAGGTTGCCCCTATTGTTGAAAAACAAATGGAAGGCAGCCACATTTAAAGTATATGTCTTATCTGCTCATGGTGAAATATCAATTTCACTATGGGGTTAAACTAAACCCGTTTCACGGAAGCTTATGTAAAACTAAGAAAATCCGTCAGATAATTACATCTTCAACTCATTATTAATTAAACAGGTTTATAATGAGTAGAGAATCTTATTTGGAGCAGGCTGGCAAGGCTGTTCCTGAATTTAAACGTATCAGTGATCAGTTCTTAAAAAAGTATACCATTGCAGGTAAATCGAAGTCTTGCACTCGTAATTACCTGATGCAAATCTCAAAAATGGTATTGTATTTTGACTGTTCTCCTCCAGAGCTTTCGCAGGACCAAATGCGAGGAATATTTGTTTGTTCTTATACAGAATGAAAAACCCAGTCTGAGCACTTTTATACACCTGATTTACGGTTTAAGGACTTTATTTGCCATGTTAAAAATGAAGAACTGCTACTGGCACTTCCTTCCATTAGCAGCAATAAGGCCTTGTCGGTAGTTCTGTCGCAACTGGAAATCAAAGCCCTTTTATATGCGCCTGAATTACTTAAACACCGCGTTTTATTTGCTTTGATTTACGATGGCGGACTGAGAGATTAATCTTAGAATCGAGGACCTGGATTTTAATCGAAAACGGATACACATCCGTCAAAGCAAACACAAAAAGGACAGGTATGTACCTATTTCACCACTTACTATCAGGGGTTTCAATCAATATTTCAGAACAGTCTGCCCAAGTGTATGGGTGTTTAATGGCAAGGTACGGGGACAGCAAATAAGCAGGGAAGGAATCAGACATGCTTTTAAAGCAGCGGTAAAAAAATCCGGCATCAAAAAACAAGTCTGCATACATAGCCTTAGACACAGCTATGCTACCCACTCACTGGAAATGGGGCTGGATATTGTCAGCGTTAAAAACCAACTGAGGCATGCCGTAATCGCCACTGCCCAAGGTGCCAGGGCATTGACAAGGAGGTTTGGGTTGAAGATCGCAAACAGTAATTACTGCCTGTAAAGTATTATCATGTGGTGTTTACGGTGCCCCACTTTCTTTTGGAACTTTTCAGGTTCAATCGCAAGCTCATGTATAGCCTCTTGTTTGAAAAATCGTAGGAAACCCTCCTCAGTTTTGCCCATGGCCCTAAACTATTGGGGGCACAGCCTGAAGCCATTGCCATTTTGTATACCTGGGATCAACAACTTAAATATTATCCCCATGTTCATTATATTATTCCTGCCGGAGGTATAGATAAAAATGGAAAACCACCAAACAAAACGGGGATTTCCTTTTTGATGTAAAGCAGATGTCTGATAAGTTCAGTGCCATTTTCGCTGAAAAACTTCGCAAGCTGAAGCAACAACGTAAAATCAATTAGTTTGTTCCCCGGGATTTAATTCCTCAACCCTGGGTGGTATATGCTAAAAAAGCTTTTGGTTCACCGCATTCAGTGGTGGAATATTTGGCAAGGTACTCGCACAGGGTGGCTATTTCTAATGCCTGGATTTTAAAAGTTACCGATACTCAAGTTACTTTTAAATGGTGCAACAGAAATCCGAAATTGAAACCATTGAGGGTGTTGAGTTTTTAAAACGTTTCCTGGAGCACATTGTACCTCCATACTTTAGAAAAATAAGATATTACGGATTCCTGGGGTCTCGGAACAAGGCGCTTTGCCTGGAATCAATTCGAAATAATTTAAATATTAATATCAATGCCATAAAGCTGTCTCGTGCACAAGTTCTGGAACTTAGGATTGTAAAAAGATCTTTGTTGAATTGTAAGGATTATGGTGGACAGCTCTGTTTAATACAATCTTACACCAAAACGAGAGACCCGCCTTTAATTTAGCGAAAGACCGGGAAACTCACTTATAATCAACCTTTAGCAATGCACATTTCCGATGTAAATGGAGAAGGTGCGTTTGGTCGTAAAAAAAATAGATCAATGATTAGTTTTACATGCTGTTTTTCAAAACAAATTTAATCCTGAGGATGAAATTTTATCAAACAACATCTAATTTTAGAGCTGAAAATGACAAAATCTCGTTCCAGATCCGTTCAAAAAAATAAAAAAAGGCGATTAAAACCACTATAGTTTAATCGCACATTTACAACACATTACAAAACTAGTACTGGAACCTTGTTTAATTCAACAAAGCCTCCAATCTAAAGCGTATGTAAACAACGCTTTATTAGAGGCTTAGTGTTGGCGCAAGTTATTTATTATACTTTTTTCACATTCAATGACTTAATAAACTGCTGAAATTCTGTCAAATCAGTTTGTGAAAACATTTTCTTATCTAGTATAGTTGCAACTACCGTTCCATGGTAAAACATGAAAAAATTCTTCGTCTCCCGAAGTTGATAAAAATGAGTCCATGCTAAAGTGGAATCAAATGTATCACCTTTTACATGTATAGAATCGTTTGTTATGTTATAATTTAGTTGCTCTTTAAATATATCGTGAGTCTTGTAAATTCTTTTTATGCGAACAAGCGTAATAAAAGGAGAAAACAAGAATACCACCATAAATATTAATATTAAGTAATAAAAATCAGACTGATTTAATATATTTTCTTCCTTTGCAAAAAGTGGCATTGTAAATAGGAACATTATACCAATAAAAACTAAATAAAAAGGTTTTTTAAATGTTAATCCAAGAATCAAATTTCTGTAATCTTTATATTCAATTTTTCCTTTAAAATTAATTTTAAGGTCTCCAGGGTAATCTATAATTTCTCTCACTTTGTCCTTCATAATTTTCTTTAATCCATTTCTCAATCCAAATATTAAAAGGGAAATAACAATTAAGAAACCAGCGGTAGAAATTAAAATGTCCTTATTTGACATTGGTAGTTCTGAATTTGAATTCAATAAATCTGGAATCAAAAGAGTTAATACCAAGGCAAAAATCAATAATAATATTGAACAAAAGATGATTAATATCCAACCCTTTATTTTTTTCATATTTTAAGTTTCAATGTGTTTTACTTTATTATACTAGGTGACTTTTATAAAATTTGCGCGTAGAGTAGAGCCTGATAGCCTACTTTAATTATTGAGACTAAAATAACAATAATTAACAGACTATCAGCGCCCCCTTCATCAAACCGTACATGAAGTTTTATTCTCGTATTATTATCTTCTATAAGGCGCTCATGATTTTCAATTCCCTCATACGGCTTACCGATAGAGTTCTTTGTTTGATATTCATACAAACCTACCTGGTACCTGTAAATTTCATTCGCTCTCTGAATCACCTGTACCTTCCTTTCGTATTTGAACAAACATATAGCGACATTTAGAATAAACTACTATTAACCTGAGTTCGATTAAAATTTTAGAATTCAGATTGACATAAAAGGCTGATATACAAGGCAAATTTTGCAGGGCTAGCTCGATA
>JBNKRV010000111.1:0-52000 GCA_050296935.1 Marinilabiliaceae bacterium
TCCTTACATCAATAAGTGTAAGTGCTAAATAACTTATAGACAATTCATTACAAAATAGGAGCAATTTTACGATTTTTTGCAATTGAAAAAATCCGCTAATTTAGAAAGTTAAAAACAGGTTTTTAGACGTCCCCTTATATCGAACTCAGGTTATTAGCGTTACAAAACATCGTCGTAACTAAGGTTATGCCACAATTTATTTCATGATTATTGTTTCACCCGGCATAGCTCAAGCAAGCTTGGCTCCGGTCTCGTTTATCGCAATAATTTGCATCTTGTATAAACTTAATTATTTAACGCCAGCCTCATAGTGAAATTGGTAATTACCTAAAATTAAAGCATATTAACCCACAAAACTAGCATAGGAATTTGGAAAGTGAAAATCAGATCTAACCTCCGGTTGGCAATTGTGCATGGATAATTCAAAACCTTTTATACGTGAAAAAGGCCATCGTTTTGGGGAAAACACTGGCCTTTTCATTCTCAACTAACACAACACACAAAATTCATTTGTTATAATAACACACAACACTAACAAATGAATAGTTAATATTTTTAAACTTATCAATTAAAAATCATCTTACAAGATAATGATAAATCCTTCAAAAAGCAATACATTGTATTGTTGGTAACAAAACTAACCAAATGAATGATATCTGCTATATTTTATTGATTAACAGACGTAATCTTTACACTTATAGCATTTATTGATTCATAAATCCCTGCTCTTTGAGCACCTTTAGTAGAACTTCGCTAAAATGTATATTATCCTGTTTTTTATATCTAATATCAGTAAAAACCTGAGCTAAACTTTCCTTATTATTCTCCTTAATAAAATTGATATTTTCTGGTAATTGCTCCTTATTTGCATATAAATTCCGGATGTCATCATCTGAATAATCTTTATAGGATTCATTGTGAATAACTCCTTCTAATGGCAAACGATCAACTAAATCTGGAATTTCCTCCGGGTAACCAATTGTAACCGTGGTAACAGGAACTACTCCTTTGGGTAAATTTAATACCTCAATAATTTTATCAGCAGTATATGTGGTGGTACCTAAATAACATATTCCTAACCCTTTATCCTCAGCTGCAATACAAACATTCTGGGCAACTAATAAGGCATCAACAGCACCTGTAACAAAGGATAGAAAATTATCATATCCGGGAGATGCATTATTTAAATGACACCATTTATTAAACCTGTTGTAATCAGCACAAAAAGTAAGAACAACCGGAGCTGTTTTTACCATTGGTTGATTAAAGTGACAAGGAGACAGCAATTGTTTATTCTTTTCATCTTTATTAACAACAATACTATAAACCTGCATATTCCCTGTTGTTGAAGCTCTAATACCCGCGTTTAAAATTTCATCTAAAAGATCATCCTCAATAGGTTGAGAGGTATACTTTCGAATAGTTCTGTGATTTAATAACGTATCAATCATGACTGTATATTTTTTATTGGCACAAATATAACCAGATCTTAATATTTTCAGGTTCTACAAGATGTATATAATAAACTTAATCTATAATGTCTGGTCACTCTAAAACAATAAAGGCCTTTCTTAATAAAAGAAAGACCCATTTGCATCATCACCAACAAAATATAAAACTTAATTTATATCATTTTTAATTTCTTAAGTTCATCTACTAATAATTCCTTATTACTCTCTTCCATAGTACATAAAGGTCCTCTGAATATTTCTTTTATCATTCCCATCTCAGCCAATGCTGTTTTTATTGGAATTGGGTTGGATTCAACAAAACACAAATTCATTAGGTTTTGATATTTGTAGAAAAGTTCTCTTACTTTCGCAACATCACCCTTTAATGAGACCTCCATCAATTCACTGTAATCTTTGGGAATAATATTAGCAACAACTGAAATACAACCATCAGCTCCTAATAAATTAGCAGAACTGGCTAAAAAATCATCTCCACTATAAACTAAAAATCCCTTAGGTGCATTTTGTATTATTTCAGAAAAATAAGATAATTCACCTGCAGCTTCCTTAACTGCTACAATTCCTTCAAAACCCTTAGCCAATCGAACTACTGTTTCCGGGGTTAATCCGGCTCCGGTTCTGGATGGTACATTATACAATATAATAGGTATATCAACTGCTTCTGTTACATCCTTAAAATGATTATAAATTCCTTTTTGCGTAGGTTTATTATAATAAGGTACTACAACTAAGGCTGCATTAGCTCCTAATTCTTTTGCTTTTTGCGTTTTTTCAATAGCTGTTTGTGTAGAATTACTACCACTACCGGCAATTACAGGAATTCTCCCTTTAATAATTTCAACAGCCCTGGCAATCAGTGCTTCGTCCTCCTCATCTGATAAAGTGGGGGTTTCTCCTGTTGTACCACAAACTACGATACCATCAGTATTGTTATTTAAATGAAAATTGATCAATTGGTCATAAGCTTCCCAATCTATCTCTCCTGATTCAAGAAAAGGCGTTACTATTGCGACAATCGATCCTTTAAGTGTAAAAGCCATATTATTATAAAATTATAATCGTTCTTAAGTTTAGATAGGGATGTAAAATTAATGAATCGGTATCAATTAATCATACGATATGAAAATTAATAAACGCAAATATATATCTGAAACTCCAATTGTGAAAATTAATTCATAAAATAAACCAAATTATAACATTTTGTTAATATTTTAACAATGTTTATCTTTACAAACAAAACCTGTACAAAAGTAAATACACATATGGTAACAATTCCTCAGGCAGTTGAAATGATAATTAAAGAGAAGCCATTTATATCAGAAGCATTAGCAGACGGGCTTATCAATATATCTGCACTTGCAAGAAGCATTAAACCTGATGTAGAAAAAATCATTCATAAAGAAACAAAACAAGGTGCCTTAGTTATGGCATTAAACAGGTTATCTCCTCAAATAAATTCTACTGTTAATAAGGATATTGACAAGATGAGAACTATGCTTGGAGATATTATTGTACGATCTGATTTAACAGACTACACTTTTCGTAATAGTAATACTTTGGTGAAGTGCCACATGCGCGTTTTTGAATCTATTGAGAACCACAATGACATATTTTATACTTTAGTAAGAGGTGTTTATGAATCAAATCTGGTGATTAGTAGTTTTCATTCCGGTATGGTTGAAGATTACTTTAGACAGGAGGAACTTTTAGGGAAATCCGGAAATTTATCTGCTATTACATTAAAACTTCACGAAAGCAATTCTCATGTTCCTGGTTTTTATTATTACATATTGAAATCTGTTGCCTGGGAAGGTATCAATATTATTGAAGTAATTTCAACAACAAATGAATTTACAATAATTGTGAATGATGAAGATGTGGATCGGGCATTTTCTGAATTAAAGAAGATGAAAAAAACAACATAAATTAATAGAGTTTTTATGACTTAACAATACCTAGTGTTCGTATATATAGTCCAGCTACTGAGTTGTTGCTCAAAATCCAAATCCTCATATACGCTGGTATACTGTATACTGCGGTTTGAATTTTTCTCACGCCTTATATTTAAACTTTATAGTCCAAACACCCCACTCTATGGACAGGCACTAGTTACAATAATCTACAACAAACCGAATATTGGAATTATTAAAGATATATTTTACTTTTAGGCACTTTTAATAAATTGATTTTAATTATTTCATCAGGTAAAAATGTAAATTGGTCATTTATTTAAACAATAATTGTAACACTATAATAAAATTAACGTTATAGTACTAAACAGTTTAATAAGAGCAAATAGTAAACTATCATTAATTATATCGTAATCAAAATTAGTTATGAAAAAAGCATTCGTATTAGTAGCTGCAGTTGTATTTTTTGTTGCAATAGGGTTAAGTTCATGTAAATCAACACAAGATTGCCCTGCTTACAGCAAAGTTAAAATTGAAAAAAATACTGAAAACGCATAAGCTATTTATTAAAGTAGCCCAAAGGAGTAAACAATCGTTTACTCCTTTTTTTGTTTTTAACTGCTGTACAGCATCTTTCCAAGGGTTTTTACATTTTTTAATACTCTATTTTCAAAAACATCTCTGTTTTTGTTGACCATTTCTTAATGATTTTATACTTTTGTACCTCATTTTTAATGGAGTTGTAAATTTTATTTCTAAAAAACCTATAAAATGTCAAAAATCAAAATTGGTATTAACGGATTTGGCCGTATCGGTCGTTTCGTATTTCGTCAGGCTGTTGCTAAAGGAACTATTGAAGTTGTAGCTATCAACGACCTTATTGACGTTGATTACATGGCTTACATGTTAAAGTATGATTCAACTCATGGTATCTTTGATGGTACTGTTGAAGTAAAAGATGGTAAGCTTATTGTTAACGGATCAGAAATCCGTGTTACAGCTGAAAGAAACCCTGCTGACATTAACTGGGGTGCTGTTGAAGCTGAATATGTAGTTGAGTCTACTGGTTTATTCTTAACTAAAGAAAGCGCTCAAGGTCATATCGACGCTGGTGCTAAAAAAGTAGTTATGTCTGCTCCTTCAAAAGACGATACTCCAATGTTCGTTATGGGTGTAAACAACACTTCATACACTAACGACATGACCTTTGTTTCAAATGCTTCATGTACTACTAACTGTCTTGCTCCTATTGCAAAAGTATTAAACGATAAGTTTGGTATTGTTGAAGGTTTAATGACAACTGTTCACGCTACTACTGCTACTCAAAAAACTGTTGACGGTCCTTCTATGAAAGACTGGAGAGGTGGTCGTGGAGCCGGACAAAACATCATTCCTTCTTCTACTGGTGCTGCTAAAGCTGTAGGTAAAGTTATTCCTGAATTAAATGGAAAACTTACTGGTATGGCTTTCCGTGTTCCAACTCCGGATGTATCTGTTGTTGACTTAACTGCCCGTTTAGAAAAAGGTGCTAGCTACGAAGAAATTTGTGCTGCAATGAAAGAAGCTTCTGAAGGTGCATTAGCTGGTGTATTAGGATATACTGAAGATCAAGTTGTATCTAACGATTTCGTTGGTGACACTCGTACTTCTATCTTTGATGCAGGTGCTGGTATTTCTTTATCTCCAAACTTCGTAAAAGTTGTTTCGTGGTATGATAACGAAATGGGTTACTCTTCAAAAGTATGTGAATTAATCATGTACATGGATTCTGTAAAATAATTACAGTCTGATATAAAAATTTAAAGGCTCGTTTTTAACGAGCCTTTTTTGTATCAAATTTTAATATATAATCCGGATTGAATCAATATCAGATTAATAATCTACACCTTTAATTTTTGGAGCATTCAGGGAACCCTTTAATTCCAGAATAATATCATCCCCATCTCTGGGTAAAGTGAACCCGATCATACTTTCTATATTTTTAAAACCATTCTGAAGTTCTGATTTTATTTGACTTAAACGGAATTCAAATGACTCAATTTTCGATTTATCAGGATTGAGCTGATCATATTTAATATCAGCTGCTAGGTTTGCATTCAGTAATGAGGATTCTAATTTAGAATCTGAAACTGTAAGTCTGCCATCTTTTAATTGAGATTGAAAAACTAAAGCATCAATAGTTATACTATCCGAAGGTATACTTAAAACAGAGCCTAATCCTTTTGAAAGCCCTTTTTGCTCAGCACTCAATCCTTTAATATTTAATAATAGATTAAATTCAGGAAGATGTTTGGTATCAATATTTCCGTTATTATCCAAAACAGCACTTCCATGCATACTACTTTCTATGTACTTTAACGTATAGAAACCCTGGCCATTTGTCTTTTCTCCCAGCGATATTTCCTTTTTATTTTTAAAATCAGAGGTAAAGATAAATTGGTTTGCATGTAATTCGTCCAATTTCAAACCACCTATCTTGACATCTATTGCATTTTCAAACACAAAACTTTCTGAGTCAAGATCAAAGTTTCTTACATATAACATCTGATTTTCAGGTTCATATTTCAAATTAATAATACCCTCGTTAATATTCTCATTTGGATTTACAACTCCTTTATACTGATTAAATTGATGAAAAGATGAAGGATCTAGATGAAGATCATTGAATTTAATATATATCTCCTGCTTCTCAGTAGGTAATGCTTGTAATAAACTTCTATACATTAATTGATTAATATTGCCATCAAAATCAAAATCTACTCTACCACAGTTTACATATGATTCTCTGTTATAATTTTTTATGGAAATGTTATCAAATTTACTTTTTACATGGGTGACATGTTCAAAACTATATGTTTTTGACAGCTCCAAAGCTTCGGCATATTTCATCTTTACTTTCAACTTTTCGGATTCCAGAATTAAATCATTCTTCTTATCCTTTATAATTAAATCATGAAATATGAATTCTGAAAATAAGGGATTAACCTCAATTTTGCTATATGATATATCATACGGAATTAATCCTGCCTGAAAACTATTTTTTAGCTGCCTATCGATTCTGGAGGCACTTTGTTTTCCATAAATCCAGTTTCCTGCATATAAACCAGTTATTAATATCAAAAGAACCGGAATTAAAACTTTTACTTTCATTGCTAGTTTGTTTAGAATTTAATTGCTCTTAAAACTAGAAATAAATAATTAGTATATGAAAGAAAACTATAAATTGAAAGGATTTTATATCAGTTGGTGGAATCTAAACACAATTACTTTAAAAGATATATATCTGCTCTGTTATTTGCCATATTGAGTTCTGTTAGTACCAGGCCAACGTATTGTATCTCGATTTTTTATTCTTACGTTTTTCAGAGCAAGGAATTGCACGATGCTTTAAATTATTACATATTGTATACCTCATAACAACCTGATATGCACTACCATATTCAATTTGAGCTCCCGTTAGTCCGAATTGATACTCCACTCCTAAACTTACACTTTTAAAATTGACACCAATTGAGGTGGCCATCCCTAAACCAGATCCTAATTTATTATCCATTGTTCTTCTGTATGACAATACTCCCCAGGTTGAATAGAATGGATTTGGGGTTGGGAACGTGGCTCTGAGGGTAAGATCCATACGATTATCTGAAGCGTTATTACTTCTATACATGATAATGGGTTCAATGAATATATCTCTATTACGTATCTTGTATAATGAACTCAGATAAACATGAATATTCATAGATAATTCAGGCTCTCCAACTCCTGCATATAATGGATTAGTTTGTTTAAGCATATTGGTTACTGAATATCCCAGACAATAATCATTATATTTTAAAATTACACCAGCATTCGTGTTATATCCCCAACCCGATTTTTTTGTTCCATTAATAACAGGATCCAATAAAGCTGAATTATTATCAAAACCTGTTTCATCTACACTACTTTGTTCCAGAGATACAGCCAACCCAAATGACAAAGACATTAAACTTCTCCGTGTGTTATTTAATAACACTTCGTATGAGAAAGCCTGATGAAAACCCTGTTCTTTCATATTACCATTACGGTCGTTATAAACATATGTACCAAAGCCTAAATTGCCATGCAGAGGCCCTTGAGCTGTAATTATTTGAGTTGTAGGAGATTCTGCCATACCCAACCATTGATTTTGATAAAACACACCAAAAGAATGACACGTTTTATCGATTCCGGCATTGGCAGGATTCATTAAAAAAATATCATAAGTATATAAATTTGAAATATAGTATTTCTGAGCACTAACATCCAATCCTGCAATAAGGAGCAATAGAAATATTGTCATTTTTTTTATTGTCATAACACCTTCCTCCAATGACATAAATTGTATATTTTCTAATTCCAACCCGGATCAATCATTTACTTTCTCATTAATGTAAAATGACCTTTCAGAGATCTGTTAAATGGTAATCTATCTATTACATACCAATAATCATCTGTTGATACATTTCTTCCTAAATACATTCCATCCCAGCCCGGATCTGAGGCTCTGTACTTTATAAGAAGTTTTCCATATCTGTCGAAAATTCGTATGTAACTATCCGGAAACCTTTCAATACCGGCTATTACCCATCTATCATTTACACCATCATCATTGGGCGTAAAGAAATCAGGAACCTCAATCTCCAGGTTATTATTTAATTGAATGATCGTGCTTGTCATACATCCATTCATATCTTCTACAACAACCTCATGTTCACCATTTTTCAAGTTTTTAAATATATTTTCCTCTTGCGGGAAACCATCATCCAGCATATAACTATAAGGTTCTGTTCCTCCTTCTCCCAACACAACAAGCTGCGCATACATACTTGTATCCATATGAGCTATTATGGGAGTTTCATATAATAAAACCTGAGCTGTATCTCTGAACATAAAACATCCATCTGAAACCTCAACCCAGTAAGTTCCCGGAGAATCAATACTTTTACGCTGTACCACATCTCCATCATTCCATAGGTATGATAAAAATCCGAATCCCGGATCCAGCACTAACTCTTCATATTCACACACTGAGGTGTCAGAGCATAATTCCATTTCCGGAGTCGATTTATATTTGACAGTTTGACTGTCGAAACCATTACAGCCAAATTGATCTGTAACGACCACGGTATTAACTGTATCTAACAGATTTGCAATAATATTAGATGATTTTGCACCATTATGCCATGCGTAGGAAGTGTAACCGGAACCTGCATCTAGCATCCAGTTTTCAAGAGGACAAATAATGACGTCTGGTCCTAAATCAACATTTGGCACTTCTCTCCACACTACAGTAGCCTCTTTTGTTAACAGGCATCCATTTTCATCTGTTACTAAAAGGGAGTAACTCCCTTGAGAAGCTTCTATGGATGCCGTTTTCTGACCTGTACTCCACAGATATTCCATACCGGAATCCTCAGGACCTGATAACACTCCTGGTTCTCCTGCACAAACCGTATCATTCTCCAATACAAAATCAGATAGGTCATGAATAGTAACCACAATGCTATCTGTATTCCAACAGCCATTTTCATTCTGCACATCAATATGATAAACTCCTGATTTTTCTATAGTAATGGTATTGGAGTTCAGGTTCGGATTGTTATTCCATTGAAATGTTGAACCATAACTATCCGTATTGACAGTAAGCGCTGTTGAGGTACAGGCTTCAATATCGCCATTAAATTCAATTTCAGGAAGAGGCATAACATTTACCGAAATATCATCCTGAGTCAAACAACCATTTACATCTTGAATCTGCAACCTATAAATCCCTGATTCACTAACCTCCAAAGGCATATCTGTAATTTGTAATTCTTCGGAATCACCTTTTACCTGATACCATTGATAACTTTGAGTATTGGATTCCGGATTTTCCAGAAGTACTTTTTCATTCTTACATATTTGAATTGGATTTCCCAATTCAAGAGTTGAAGGAGAAACATTATCAATCACAATAGAGTCAGTATATGAACAACCATTGATATCCACCACAGTAGCATTGTAAGTATCTGCCGAATTAATTACTAATGCAGCAGTCTGCCAGTTATTATACCGTAATATATCATCATCATTCCAATATAAATACTCGAATGCTGTACCTTCCGGCGATGTATAATTGTTGATAGTAATACGACTCTCTTCCCCGTCACAAAGCAATGAATTACCACTTAACGTGATGGTGGGTAAACTGCGTTCCACTACTTCTATTTGACGGGAACTTGAACATGAAGACAAAGTGGTTTCTAAGCGATATATCCCGGCCTGACTGACTCCTGTCAGATATACCTGATTATCTGATGACTCCAGATGCGTTCCGTTTCGATACCAGGTATAAGAATCATACCCTTCAGTTGCTGCGATTTCAATTGAAGTACCATGACAAAGTATTTCTTCTGTAGATAATTCTGGTGGTGCCAGGTTATAAATTGAAATTGAAACTTCATCTGACACCGGACATCCATTTACATCCCTGGCCTCAACCCGATAAATACCACTTTGTGATTCTACGGCATTGCTTTCTTCATATTCATATGCAATTTCAGGGTTGATGGAGATTGAAGCTCCGGGATTGGATGCGGGTTCAAAACTCCAGTTATAATTGGTAAATGCAGCATTACCGCTTAAACGAATTCCAACTCCCGCACACTCTTTTTTATCAGAACCTAAATCCAGGTTCATCGGTTGAATATAGCTCAATGAGGCTTCAGCTATTCCCTTACATCCATTGGCATCGGTTACTTCTACCCAATAATCAGTGGCCGTATTTAACTCGATATGCTGGTTGGTTTCGCCTGTACTCCATTGGTATGCAGAAAATCCGGTAGGCCCGTTAATTTGAACTGTTGATCCGGCACAGGCTATTTGCTCGTTTAAATGAATATCGGGTAAGGAATGTACAGTAACAGCCACATTATCACTAACCATACATCCCTCTGATGTATAACCTGTTATTGTGTATATACCACTCACCCGGGGTGTAATCCAGTTTTGTGATTCTATGGTATTTAATTTTTCTCCTTTGAATTCCCATTCATATTTAATGAAATCTGTAATATTCGTTATTACCTGTCCCTTACAGGTTTCCTCTTTATCAAGGATAATGGAAGGAATGTCATTTACCATTATATCAATGGAATCACTGATTACACAACCTTTAGCATTTGTAACTGTAACTCCTAATTGCATTAAACCGGCATTACCGGTTTTTACCAGCGTTTCATGATCCCGATCTCCATTACTCCATTCATAAGAACTATACCCCTCATCTATATTCAGTGTTAACAGATCATTCTTACAAACGCTCCTGTCACCGGTTAACAAGTCCGGTTCTTTAAATTCTGAAACCTCTACATAATCTGAAGATTCGCAACCAAACTCATCCATCGCAGTTACCGTGTATCTACCGGGTTCATTCACCCTTAATGAAGCATGATGCCAGTCACTAAAGCGCTTTTCATCATTACCATTCCAGTACAAGTAATCCAATGAACTGCCTTTACTTTGATAATCCTCAACCTGCAACAAGGTTTCTACTCCATTACATATGGTTAGATTATCAGCTAATTGAACATGGGGTAAACCATGTTTTATAACTTCAACTTCATTACTTATGACACATGCCCCGAGAGTAGCCTCCACCCTGTAAACGCCTTCCTCATGAACATCCGACAGTATGGATTGATTGGCATTTGCCGGTAATTCCTGATTATTCAGGTACCATTTATAAGAATCATATCCTTCCGAAGCATAAATATCAATAGAATCTCCTTCACATAAGGCTTTCGTGGTTAACAACGAAGGGATTTCTGCAGCATAAAAAGTAACCCTCACATCATCCGAAACTAAACATCCGTTTACATCCTGCACCTGAACAGAATATATACCATTGTCATTGGGTGTTCCATTGCTAATTTCAAATTCATTAGACACCGAAGGGTTTAATGACGTGGATTGCAGGGTAGACGATGATGTAAAGCTCCAAACCCAGGAAGTATGTTGTTGATCTCCTTTTAATTTGATGGTATTGCCCTCACATTCATCCCTGTCTTCTCCTAAATTTATGGCTATTGGTTTGATGAATTCAATGGATGACGATGCCTTGGCTTTACATCCATTTACATCTGTTACCTCCAGCCAATAATCAGGGGTATTACTTAATTCAACATCCCTGGTTGTGACACCTGTACTCCATAAATACGAAACATAACCTTCCGGTCCTGCAATGGTTATATTTTCTCCTTCACAAACAGATTGAGCATCCAATGAAAATGAAGGCAATGTATGAACGATTACATCCATACTGTCTTCTGCCATACAACCGTTATTATTCCATACTTGTAATGAATAGGTTCCTGATTGATCAGCAACCAGCTCTTTCGAATTGAGTCCTGATGTTCTGTTCCATTGATATGTTAAATTTTCATCTGCAGAATTTGCGTATAATGTGGTTTCTCCACAACTAATATTATCTCCGGCTATGTTAATTTCCGGAAGTGTGTTTTCATTGACATCCACCTGATCACTGACTTCACAACCGTGAGTATCCACAACCTCAAGCCTGTAGCTTCCTGCTTCATTTATTTCTATGGATGAGTTTTCAGCAAGTAATGTGTTCCCCGATGAATTCAACTTGAACCATTTAAAATCTTGTGCCCCTTTCACAGGATTCTCCAGTAAGATGGTTTCACCTGAACAGAAACTTTGTGGCTGACCCAGATCAAACTCCTCTGGTATAAATGAAGTAATTTCTATCTGATCACTTGCTTTACATCCATATGCATCAACAGCTGTTACACTATAGCTTCCTCCTGAAAAAACCGCTAATGATGCCGTTTCCCAGTTACTATATTTCAAGTCTTCATTATCATTCCAATATAAATACCCGAATGATGAACCATTATTTGAAGTGAAACTTTCTAATGTCAATTCTCGTGGGAAACCTTCACAAACTGTAAAATCTTCTGGTAATTGGACTGATGGAAGCGAATGACTTGCAACTTGAATTTCAGAACTAATGGTACAAGCGCCCAAAGTGGCTTCCACCCTATACAAGCCCTCTTCAGAAACATCTGCTAATTGATTAAGATTATCAGATGCTGACATAGGTGTACCATCAAAATACCATGAATAAGTATCATAACCTTCTGATGCAATAATATCAACTTCATCTCCTTCACAAAGATTTTCAGTAAGAAACAATTCCGGGGGATTGGCTTCAAATACATTTACTTCAACTTCATCCTGAACTGAGCACCCATTTATATCTGTAGCCATTGCCCTATATATTCCATTGTGTGTTGTATCCGCATTGCGAATCTGAATGGCGTATTCCGGTGTTGGACTAAGACTAGATTCAATATATGGTGAATTTGAAGGAATAAAAGTCCACGAAAAGTTATCCAATGAAGCATCCCCTGAAATCAGGATATTAGCACCAATACATTCATTTTTATCCGGTCCTAAATCCAATAATGCAGGTTTATGATAGATTATTGAAGCACTATTTAGTGCATGGCAGCCATTAACATCTGTAATTTCTAACCAATAACCGGTATCTGAATCTAATTCAATATTTTGTGTAGTCTCACCTGTACTCCATTCATAAGAAGAATAGCCGGGAGGTCCGTTTATAATCGTTGTTTCACCCTCACAAGCACTTTGATCTTCAAGGTTAAACTCTGGTAAAGTATTCACCGTAATACTAATATTTTCTGTAACAGAACATCCTTCAGCAGTCTGGCCAGTAATAGTATACATACCGGATTGCTGCGGTGTTATCCAGTTTTGTGTAGCAATAGCATTTAGAATATTTCCGTTATAAACCCACACATAACGAACAAAATCAGTTGTATTAACCACCGAAGTTCCTAAACACACTTCCGTTTTATCCAGATTAATAGTAGGGATATTCGCAATTGTTATATTTACTGTATCCTGATTTACACAACCGATTTCGTCAGTAACAGTAACACCCAAAGAAATATCCCCAACCTCATCTGCTGATACATTTGTTTGATGATCCATATCTCCATTACTCCACTCATATTCTGAATATGTATCTGGCAAGGTATATGTTAGTTCTGCGCTTCCGCACAAAATAGTATCATTTCCCAGGTCAACTTCAGGCAATTGAAATTCCACAACCATACTATCTCCCAATGTACAACCACCAGTTTTCACTTCTGATTCTAAATAATAAGTCCCTGATTTAGTAACCGAAAATATTCTGTCAGTTGATAATACGGTATTTCCTGTTTCAACAGAAAACCAGTTATAATTTAACATACCCTCATTAGCCGTCAATTGAATGGCATTACCCACACATTCCTGCTCAAGACCTTCAATCCATAAAGAATTATACGATGAAAAATAGCCAAAACTAGTGCTGCCGGATTCACTCTCAGAACCATTTTCATCCAAAACACATAAATGAAATAACCCTGAAGTATTTTCTATAAAATATGGTGATCCTGTTGTTATATCATCCATATTAACCGTTGTACAAACCCAGGAATCCATGCCTGTATCCTGCCCTGGAACAGTTTGCCAACTTTTAATATATTTTTTAAAATTGAGCTCATTCCCCAAATTATCATAGATAATAAATGATTTTATATCCTTTCTTTTTACAACAATACTCAGCCAGAAATCCCGGTTAAAAATCCGTGTAAAAGATACCTTGTCAGAGCCATTACAATTATAACCAGGCAGAATACCACTACTTAATTCATTTGCTGAACTGGTTGTTGTATTAACTAAACCGGTTACTTGATAGGCATATACTTTTTTAGTTGCATAAATAAATATGGAATGATCTGAAATATCAAATTCAGCAATTTCACCTTTCTGAAGTGATTTAGTGTTTTTTGTAGTATTATTTAAGAACACCATAGTATTGTCTTCAATAGCCAAAACAAATACTTTTTGTACAGTATTGGTATTTTTAAAACTATCAGGTGACTTGCTTGTATTTATGGCAACATACTCTGTTCCCAGAACCGATACAGGAACTAATTGATCTCCAATTAAATCATTGGGATCACTATCTAAATCTTCCACTATAGCATCATCGGAAATGGTTACTGCAATTCTTTTATCAGCAGTAATTTGTGTTCCGGCTAAGGATGCCGAATTAGAAATATCACTACATTCAATACAAAATGTTTGTCCTTTATTTAATGTAATTTGGAATGTGTCGTTTGCTAAATGTCCGGTTATATTAATTGACGGAATAATTTCTATGGTAGTATTGTCCTCAGTAGCGACAATATCTGCTTTCTCATTTGCCTTCCCTCCAAAGTCCCGGTAATTTTGATAGATATTCTGAGAAGGAACAAAAAATTCATTACCTAAGGCATTATTTCCTTTTAAAATAAACTTCTCTGAGTTGTTGGGATTACTTATATCATAATAAACAGTAATATCAGCATCTGATTTAATATACAAACCAAAATCATTAACACTATTGGAAGGAGTATTTTCTATCTCCGACTTATCAATTTCAAAACTGTACTGAGAATTAGCAGCTACTTTAAAGCTTTTTAAAATTCTGTTATTATCAGCTGGTAATGAAACAGTAACATTAGCACCTTTATCGTAGGCACTCACTCTTAAAAATACGGGTGAATCTCCATTTTCTTCCCAGGTATCAGGTGCAACAAACCAGAATTCCTGATCAACTTGCGCATTTATCTGAATGCATACTGAATAAAAAATCAGTAAATGAAGTAAGGTTAATAGTACAGGTCTCATATTAGTTCAGTTAAATGTAATTCAACATTGTTTAATAAGACACTACCTGCATCGACTCAATAAATAAGATCAGGTATTCAGGACGTTAAAGCATTTGTCAGTTAAACCAACAAATTGTGGATCTTGGTTTCATGTTACACATATAATAATGATGCATATAACAACATTTGATATACATGAAAGTAACAATATTTACGGATAGCGTAGTTATAGGTTTCAACAACAGCTGCACAACACACTAATTACAAATACATTAACTACAACCCGAGATGCATTAACCTGCAAATATTGTATGTTTGTGGAACAAAAATACCCTTTGATAGAAATTATTGCTTTTTTAAACTAAAGGGGATTTTTCTTTGGAAAGAATAGGTATATGACATTACTATCATGGGCCTGAAAAATTCAATAAAGGTCAATTGAAATTGAAATTCTCAAAATGAATTGAAAACAATTCATTAAGAAAAAATTAAAAATTCCTCAATGATTTCATACTTGACCTGATTCTTTGTTCGATGATTCTATCAGGATTGCTGATGTATAATGACTTTATTGTATAACCGATGGAAACCTCATGATTATTTTTCGATACCATTTTATCATTATTTGTAAATTCAAATGCATAACGTACCTGAAGATTACTATTAATATATACTCCCAAGGATGTTGAAGTAACACCTTCGCTGTGGTGTGCCAATCCGATAGAAAATATATCATTATAATTGAACTGCGCACCTGCGTTCCAGATAACTTCTCCAGCTTCATAAAAACTCAAATATGCCTTAGGTTTAATGGTAAACTGATCTGATACCGGTAATGAATACCCCGCTGATGTTATTATTGACCTTCCCCTTTCTAATACATCCCAAACATTAAAACCCATTTCATTTTTAAGCTTTATGATATGTGGAACTGATACCCCGACATAATAATCTGAAGTATATAAAAATGCCCCAAATCCCGAATTAAACTGAACTTTATATTGTTGATTTTCTGCAAAATACGGATCATTTGAATGTGTCAGATTTAATTCATTCAATCCATTTTGTCCTCCCCTGACACTACCATCAATACCTAAGGAAAGAAGTGTGGAACTTGACAATTTAATTAAGTAAGCATATGCAAAGTCTCCTTTATATATGGAAGTTACGCCTGTTTTAAAAAGATTAAATGAGCCCCCAATGGACATTTGTGAATTATTTATTGGAGAATGAGCTACCAGATGATATTTTTGAGGTGCTCCCTTAATCCCCATCCACTGACGTTGAGCGAATAAATCAATTGAAAGCGCATTATCAACCCCTGCATAGGCAGGATTAAGAAATAACTGGGAATATAAATATTGAGATACTGATTCTCGTCCCTGAGCACAAATATCATAGAAACCGATACTGATAACCGTTACAAATAATATTTTAATTATAAATTTCTTCAACTTTTACAATTTAACTTGAACGAATCTAATTTTTATTTACTTATATAAATGACTCCGGTATACTCCTTCTTTTTTTCAATCACTTTTAACACATAATAATAGTTCCCATTATCTAAAATTAGTCCATCAGTTCCGGAAACATTTGAACTTCCATCCCAATTATTATTATACTTATCAGACTTAAAAACAATAGTACCCTGACTATTAAAGATCAATATTTTCATAGTTTCGCCATTAAGATCGGGTATATTAAAAACATCATTAAACCCATCTCCATTAGGTGATATACCTTGAGGGATAAATATACTATTCGAAACAGAACCTATAACATCAATTACCAACCATGCTTGAGAACAATCTCCCTCTAAATCGCACACTTCATATTTTAATGAATCCTTTCCAACAAAATCATTATTGAACTGAACACTAATCATTAAATCATTTTCTACCACCGAATAACCATTTTCCAGATCTTCAACAACAGCCAAGCTCAAAGGTAAATCATACAAACCTTTGTCATTTATTAAAACATCCAGTTTTGGTTCTTCACCTTGTTCTATGGTATAGTAATCATTATTTGTTGTTGGATTGAAATCAACATCTTCTACAATTACGGTTACTTCAGCTTCATCACAATCTCCATCATTGTTACATACACTGTATTTAAACTCCTCAATGCCAATAAATCCCTGATCCGGAGTAAATATAACTTTGAAATTTTCAACTGACAGAGTTGCGTGTTCAGGGCTTTCAATAATATTCAATTCTTTAACACCACTAAGTAAACCATAATCGTTATTGAGCACATTAATAACCTCTGTGGCTCCTTCTCCCATTGAAACAAAATCGGAATTGGCAACAACAGATGAAACTTGATTAGTCTGCAAGGGAATATGCTGAGCTTTGATTTGTATCAAAGACAGAAAGAACATAATAACCCAAAGTTTAAAAATATATTTACACATAAATTGAACTTAGTATTAATCATTTACCGCCTTTGCATACAACTAACTTAAACCTGAATAGCAGGATTTCTTATTTTGACGAATAATGGAACAGGGAATAAACCTGTGCTTCAATGTGTTTTGTTGTTAGGTATTTAATTGTCGGATACTTAAATATAATAAAATCCTTGTTTCTTATCTATCTAAATACGCAATTTCTTACATCAAATTGAGGTTAATTTAAATTGTTTTAATGCTCTTGAAGTTATTTTTTATCGGCATTTATGAAAATGCGACTCCACCAATACCAATTAGAGTATTTATCCTGAGCTGAGAATGTAAGAAGAGCTCTTCTTTGATTAGGCATGGTAATATCTACAATTAAAGAATCGCCATTTATCGTAAGGTTATCTTGAGAACTCTTGTTATTAAAGTAGCAATTAATCCCACTATATTTTTCTATTGAATCAAGCATGAATGTTAATGATTTCCTTTCTCCATTATTTATAAAAATCGGAAAATCGTTGTTTGAATGAACTGGTAATGCACTCATATTTACCTTCTCAATAAAGGTATCTAAATCAACATAATTACCTGCAACTGGAAAGCGAGGAATTGCAAATCGATTACTTTTTTTACACCAAACTCCCGAGTTCTGGGCAAATGCAAACTTATATCCTTTTTGCTTAAGCACCTCTGCCATTTGCTGATCAAACTCTCCATAAGGATATGCGTATATCTTAGGAGAATAATTTAAGCTATCCTGAAATATTTTTTCCGATAGTAACAGATCATCCATAAAATACTTTACCAGATTACTATCTGGAGAGTCAACAAAAAACGGATGTGCATGAGAATGTGCTTCAAACTCAACTCCTTGTTCATGAAGATACCTTATTTCATCCCAAGACAAATAATCGGGCCACCCCACAGTTCTGGTATTTATAAAAACAGTTACTTTACATCCGTATTTCTTAAAAACCGGCCATCCATATTGATAAAACGATTTAAATCCATCATCAACTGTGATAAATACTTTTTGACCTTCAGAAACTTTTCGGCTTAGTAATTCTGAAACTGTAAACGTTTGTATGTTATTATCTTTAAGATAACTCAACTGTTGCTCTAAACATTCTACAGGAGTATTGGTTGAAGGATAACGAGAGTCTCCGAAACGATGATATACAATGCCAACTGCCTGAAAATTATCCGGCAAAAGATCCTGTACATTATTGGTTGAAACTTTTTGTTTTTGTTTTTGTTTGTTTTGTGTATTTGTATTTGCATGACTACAAGATATTACAATCAAAACGAACACCACAGTAGCACAACTATTCCAATAATTGTAGCCAGACTTTATCATTCTTATTAATTTCTGCCAACTGGTAAGTATCATATTTCTGCAAATCATTAAACTCAATAACATTCCTCAGCGAATGAACATATTCATATCTTTTCTCTGAATAATTACTTAAATACCATATTAATCTAAATGGATTATCCGAGTATAACCTGACTTCTCTAAATTGTTTATATGCATTAGCTCTGGCAATCGTTTCCAGATAATCATAAATGGATTCAAAAAGAGAATCATACTTTCTAAGGTAAACACTGGTTCCTTTTCTATCATTATTTGCCTTTAGCCTTTTCTCATTTGAATTATAGGACCAAATTCCAAAAACATTGTTGCCTTCGCGACAAAACCTTGAGGTAGCCCATCCGCTTTCAATAGCTGCTTGAGCCAAAATTATTGAAATAGGATGAGGATGTAACCTTTGAATAATCTCATCTATGTTATCCGTTTTGTATTCTGATTTTATCTCATTAAGATAGATTGAATCACCTTTTGAGGCTACTCCTGATTTAACCGCTGAATTAATTTCTAAAATATTTTCTCTTTTTAAATGCATTTTTTCACTTGCCAACAATACAGATGGTAGCATCATATCTATAAACTTATGCATTCTTTCTTTGTAATGCATATCTCTTAAATCAGGAACATGTGTATAAATAACGGGCAATACTACATTACTATCGGGAGTATAAATTGAATCAACACTACTGGTATTTGATACAATAATACTTACTCCTTTTGTTTGCTCTGTAAACACATCAAATACAAACAATAACACTAAGCCTGTAACAAATACACTAAGTATGACAGCTATTTTAAACTTTGACATTATATATATTCTATGATTTTGAAAAGACTTATTCACTGTAAAATCACGGCAGATTATTCATAACGTAATGATTCTATGGGTTCCAGATTGGATGCCTTTATTGCAGGCATTAATCCAGATAACAAACCCACAACCAGACAAATAAATATACTGATGCCAATCCAATTCCATGGAACAACAAAACCTGATTTCATAAATACCGATAAAATATTCCCAACTAAAATACCTAAAACCACACCACCTGTTCCTCCAAGAATACCAATAATAATTGATTCTAATAAAAATTGATTTCGAATTGCCTTTTTAGTGGCTCCAATAGCTTTTCGAATACCAATCTCTCTGGTTCTTTCCGCCACCGCAACAAGCATTATATTCATCAGACCAATAGCAGCTCCAAATAAAGTTATAAACCCAATTACATTGGCAATGATGGTAACTTTAGAAAGGTTTTCGATGAGCATCCGGGACAGATTATCACTCTTTGTGATATTAAAATTATTTTCATCCGAAACCTTTAGTTTTCTAACCAATCTGAATGTCCCGGTAGCCTCGCTAATTGCTCCATCTACCTGTGCCGGATTATTCGCTTTTACTTCTAATTTATAAGACATCCTGGGGCGGCTAAAATATTGCCGAACATTACTTACTGGTAGCAACAATACATTATCGCTTTGTCCGCCAAACCCTGCACCCTTTTCCTTTAGCACTCCAATAACCTGATATTTACCCGAGGCTAATGAAATCACTTCCTCAACAGCACTACCATTTTCAGGAAACAATTTTTTGTATAAGGCAGAACCTAATACAGCTACATTCCTGTTGTTCGTTATATCAGGTTCAAGAAATCCCCGTCCTTCTCCAATTGTATGTCCTGCCGTAGAAATAAAATTTTCATCAACTCCATAAACGGCAACATTCGGATTCGTTTTATAAGATTTATATTTTATTGTAGCATTACCTGAAGCCATGTATGAAATAGTTACTAAGGCAGGAAAATCAAATTTTTCTTTAAACTCAACAGCTTCCTTATAGGATATATATCCAAAATCTTTAGTTTTATGCCTCTCCTTACCTATTTGAATATTCATACCTCTACTTTCAATAGTAAAAGTATTAGCTCCCATACTGGTAAAATTATTAGAAATGGCCGTTTCGATTGAACGAACTGCAGTAATAATACCAATTAGGGCTGTTATACCAATTGTTATTATTGTAATGGTTAGAATAGTCCTCAGTTTATTTGATTTAATTGCACCTAATGCAACTTTAATATTCTCAACAAAGAGTTTTGATAACATTATTCAGTTTTTATAATAAAAACTAAAGATAATCAATTTTTAATTTCTATAATCCCAATAGATATAATACGTAGAACAACTAATTTTTACAATAACTAACTCTCAACAAATTACAAATACTCAATTGTTCCCGATTCTTTAAACATTCTATATGGTTAAGTGTTACATTTTTGGAATTTGAGAATATTACATTGTATTATGATTGAATCCGGATTAACAAATAGAAATTCATCATGAGTATTAATTACACAGGATATTACAATAAGAAAATGCTGAGTCAGGCTCAATTAAATTTTAACAACCGAAGTATTGAATTGAAGCAACGAAGAAGAGATATTTCTGACAAGTAATAATAATAATAATAATAATAATAGTAGTAGCAACAGATATTCTAAATGTAAATTGAAGGATGAACTCAAATCAGAAATAAGTTTATCGATTAATTATATTTATATAAATGAGATTTATTCTGTTACAAATTCAATGATGATTCTGGTTATTACAATAAAATACAGATACCTATATTGCACCTGAATGATTAAACAGATTTTAAATATGACTTAAAGCAGTTTTTTTTTATTTTTTACTAATTTTGTTCACCCTGTTTAAGATCAGAGTGAATAATCATTAAACAAAGATTTTTCCCAAATAAAATATGATCATTCTATTTTGTTCTTTCATTAATTTATAAAACTTAAACGATAACATATTATGGCGTTTGACATTGAAATGATTAAAAAAGTGTATGCCCGAATGGGAGCTAATATTGAAAAAGCTCGAAGCATAACAGGCAAACCACTAACGCTAACCGAAAAGATTCTCTATGCTCACTTAGCTGAAGAGCCCACTCAAGCCTATAAAAGAGGTGAATCATATGTAAACTTTAATCCCGATAGAGTTGCTATGCAAGATGCAACTGCACAAATGGCTTTATTGCAATTTATGCAAGCAGGTAAAGACCGCGTTGCAGTTCCATCAACAGTACATGCTGATCACTTAATTCAGGCTAAGGTTGAAGCTGAAAAAGATTTAGAAACTGCGAAAGTTACAAATAAAGAAGTGTACGACTTTTTAAGTTCAGTGACTAATCGTTATGGTATTGGATTCTGGAAACCGGGAGCTGGAATTATTCATCAAGTTGTTTTAGAAAATTATGCCTTCCCTGGAGGAATGATGATAGGTACAGATTCGCACACTGTAAATGCCGGAGGACTTGGAATGGTGGCTATAGGTGTTGGAGGTGCAGATGCTGTTGATGTTATGGCCGGTATGCCATGGGAACTAAAATTTCCTAAATTAATTGGTGTTAAACTTACCGGTAAATTAAATGGATGGGCTGCGCCTAAAGATATTATTCTTAAAGTGGCTGGCATCTTAACGGTTAAAGGTGGTACCGGATGTATTGTTGAATACTTTGGTGAAGGTGCTGAATCATTATCCTGTACAGGTAAAGGAACCATTTGTAATATGGGTGCTGAAATAGGTGCAACTACATCTACCTTTGGTTACGACACTTCAATGGAGCGTTACTTAAGAGCTACAAACAGAAACGATGTGGCGGATGCAGCTAATGAAGTTAAAGACTTATTGAAAGCAGACGATGAAATTTATATGAATCCTGAAAAATATTTTGATCAGGTTATTGAAATAAATCTGGATGAATTGGAACCTCATTTGAATGGTCCTTTCACTCCTGACTTGGCTACCCCGATCAGTAAAATGGGCGAAGTTGCTAAAGAAAATGGATGGCCATTAAAAATCGAAGTTGGTCTTATCGGATCTTGTACAAATTCATCATATGAAGATATATCTAAGGCTGCTTCAGTGGCCGAAGATGCCGTAGATAAAGGATTAAAAGCAAAAGCTGAATTCTCTATTACACCAGGTTCGGAACAAGTTCGCTATACTATTGACAGAGATGGCATGGTAGATACCTTTAAGAAAATCGACGGTGTGGTTTTTGCAAATGCTTGTGGACCATGTATTGGAATGTGGGCTCGAATGGGTGCTGAAAAGCAAGAAAAAAATACAATTGTTCATTCATTCAACAGAAACTTTGCTAAGCGTGCTGATGGTAATCCTAACACATATGCTTTTGTAGGTTCCCCTGAACTTGTTACTGCACTTGCTATTGCTGGTGATCTAGGTTTTAATCCTATCACAGATACTTTGATAAACGACAAAGGGCAAAATGTAAAATTGAATGCTCCGACAGGATTTGAATTACCTCCAAAAGGATTTGACGTTGAAGATCCTGGCTACCAGGCTCCGGCTGAAAATGGTTCTGATGTTGAGGTTATTGTTTCTGAGGAAAGTGACCGATTACAATTGCTGACTCCTTTTGAACCTTGGGATGGACAAAATATTAATGGTGCAAAACTTTTAATTAAAGCTGAAGGTAAATGTACTACTGACCATATATCAATGGCCGGTCCATGGTTAAAATACAGAGGTCATCTTGACAATATTTCCAATAACATGTTAATTGGTGCAGTGAATAAATTTAACGGTGAAACCAATAAAGTGAAATCACAAATCACCGGAGAATACAATGAAGTTCCTGCAACACAAAGAGAATATAAGAAAGCCGGAATACCAACTGTAGTGGTTGGAGATCACAATTATGGTGAAGGTTCATCAAGAGAACATGCAGCAATGGAACCTCGTCATTTAGGTGTTAAAGTTGTTCTTGTTAAAAGCTTCGCCCGTATCCATGAAACAAACCTTAAAAAACAAGGTATGTTGGGTATAACATTTGCAAATGAAGCTGATTACGATAAAATTCAGGAAGATGATACTTTTAACTTTATAGATTTAAAAGACTTTGCTCCGGAAAAGCCATTAACAATTGAAGTTGTTCATAATGATGGCTCTAAAGATCAGATTACAGCCAATCATACCTATAACCAACAACAGATTGAGTGGTTTAAAAATGGTAGTGCTCTAAATTTAATTAAGAAGCAACAAAGCTAGTTTATCACAAGATGGATATGAAGTAAAAGGCAACTGTTTAAGTTGCCTTTTTCCGTTAACCTCATATGATTAAAATTCTTTATCAACAATACATTCTTTTAACTGTTTCTGAGTTATGGATAATATACTTGAGTCAATAGAAAATATTAAAAATTGGTATACAAATCATCCTAGGGTGATAGTCGCTCTATCGGGTGGAGTTGATTCTTGTCTGGTTGCCTATATGGCTCGTCAGGAACTTGGCAAAGAAAACGCAATATCTGTCATTAGTAATTCTGCCAGTTTAAAAGGAAAAGATTTGATAGATGCACGTTCATTTGCAGAAAAATATGATATTCAATTAATTGAGATTGACGCCAACGAAATTAACGATCCAAACTATACTGCAAACCCTGTTAACCGTTGTTATTATTGCAAATCAAACTTATACAAATCCATACAATATTTAGTAGAGTCTTCGTACCCTACATTTGAAATATTGAATGGCAACAACTATAGTGATTTTGGAGACTATCGCCCGGGTATTGAAGCTGCAAATGAAAATAATGCACTGAGTCCTTTAGCTGAATGTCATATTGAGAAAGAAACAATCAGAAGCATTAGTAAACATTACAATTTATACATCTGGGATAAACCTGCCAGTCCTTGCTTAAGTAGTCGGTTTCCTTATGGAGAAAGTATAACTATAGAAAAGTTAAAAATGGTTGAAATGGCTGAAGATCTTCTGAATTCCAAAGGTTTTAATAACGTAAGGGTCAGGTACCAAAAAGGTGATGCCAGCATTGAAGTACCACAAAATGAAATCCATAAGTTAGTGACTATAAAAGGAGAAATAAATACTCAAATATTGGAATATGGTTTCAAAAATTTAAAAATTGATGAAGAAGGATTTATTTCCGGTAAATTAAATCGTGATATTAAGAAATAATCAAATCCAGAATCCTACTCAAATTGAATATTCCTGATGAAAAAATCTGGAGTAAATACTAAATTAATGCCATAAGCATACTCAAAATCAGAAGCCTCAACATCATAATAACTCTCAAACATGGCACTAAATTTTAGTTGAGAAGCAAACTCTTTTATATATGACAATTTTGTGGTAATCAATTGGCGATTTTTCCTATAATACGGATAATCTCTGCTAGATAATGAATGAAATAAACTGCTACCTTTGGCAGCCATAAAGTTATGTCCATTCCAGTACCCCATCATTAACTCGCCATATTTATATTGAGCATTCACTGTTGAATATTGAGCATGTCCAGAATTAAAATCAAAACCTGTACCATATGTTACATCTTTATATCCCAAATACCAGTATTGCAGATCCACTTCACGAACAAAGCCTTCCCCTACTCTACTTTCCAGTTTTATTCCGGTGGCTATATTTGCTAATGTCTTCAATTCCTCCGGATAATTACTAATCTGACCTCCAATATGCCTGGCTACAAACTGAAATGGAAATATAATTTTTACAGATGACTCTTTATTATTAAGTAGTAGATTATTAGTAATACCTGCAGTAAACTTTTCAGGGATACTATCTCCATGGAATATAAACTGATCCCAATCCACCCAAACATCAAATTTTAAACGCTCAGACTTGTATAAAAACTGAAGTCCATTTTCAACAGGTCTTGTATATTGATTTTCCGGATCAAACAATGGATCAATCAGTTGATGCTGAATATCTCCTCTAAGTGCACCCATAATTAAATCCAGATTTTTTGCCAGCTTTAAATGTGCCGAAAAAACAGGAATAGCTTCGGTAAAATCCGAAACCCCATCATATTTTAATACATGGATACCTGCTTTTAATCTTAACTTTGGAGTTGCATAATACATGAGTGAGGGCTGCAGACTATATCCCAACAAAGTATATCCTTCAATAAAATCACCGAAATATTCATCATTCTGAAAGAAACTATTTGATTCTAAATGAAGATATAAATTTCCTGTTACATCCTCCTTAAAATGAGGATAAGTAAACTTACCTGACCTGTCAAACTGCCCCTTTACGCTTCCATTAATTAAAAATATGGCTAGCATAACCAGTATCCTATTTGCAACCTGATTTAATTTCATCATACTACAATTTTAAGGCTAAATAATCTACAAAACAGCATATCATATTCTTCACAATATATTTAAAAAGGTAAATAAAATAAAAAAGAGCCATAAAGTTATCATCTTATGGCTCTTTTAAAAATATTGTTTTATAAAATACTACCTTAACTGAGCATCAACTTCTCTGCTAAAGTTATTAATCATACTTTTCATAATTTTATCGATTTGCTTATCCGTAAGGGTTTTGTTTTCATCCTGCAATATAAAATTCACCGCATATGATTTTTTACCTTCCCCTAGCTTTGCTCCTTCATAAATATCAAAAAGAGAAATACGTTTCAATAATTTCTTTTCTGTTTTTTCAGCAATAGCCTTTATCTGTCCAAAGGTAACGCTCTTATCAACTAACAAAGCTAAATCGCGACTCACTTCCGGATATTTTGGAATCTCTTTGTAAATTACTTTTTGACGTCCTGCAACAAGTAAAAGATTATCCCAATTGATCTCAGCAAAATAAACGGTCTCTTTTAATCCAAATATCTTTGACAATTCAGGATTAACAACACCATAATCCGCTAAATGAATTTTATTCTTTGTTTCTAAAGTGAAACCCTCAACAAAAACATCGTTAGCCAACTCTAATTCGGCAATTGATGATGCTGAAATATTTAAACGATTTAATATTTGCTCTACAATGGCTCTGATATCGGCAAAAGAAACCTCACGCTCTTGAGAATTCCAGTTTGCAGTAATCATTTTCCCTGTCAGAAACACCCCTAAATGATGCGCTTCATTATATTTATCTAACGAACCCTTTTCATTGTTCTCAGGATTTAAGCTGTAGCAATTTCCAAATTCAAAAAGCTTTAAATCAGCATTTCGTCTGTTAACATTATGGGTGATTGATTCCAACCCTCCCATTATTAACGACTGACGCATCCCTCCCAAATCACTACTCAATGGATTAAACAAGGCAACCACATTTTTCTCCGGATATTTTTCAAGTGTAGAATAGAAGCTTGGCTTTGTTAATGAATTACACATGATTTCATTAAAACCTTGTGCTACCAACTGGCTGGCAATAATATTTCTAACCTTATGATTGTCCGGATTATCAGAATAAACCAACGTTGAATGTACTTCTTCCGGAATCTCAATATTATTATATCCATATATACGAAGTATATCCTCAATCACATCCACCTCTCTCTGAACATCCACACGATATGGAGGAATTGAAAGTACCATGCCTTTTTCATCTTCAGATAGAATTTCCATTTCAAGAGAAGTAACAATAGTTTTTATTGTTTCTTTTGATAAATCTTTACCTATTAACCTAAGGATATTTCTCCAGGTAACCGAAACCTCAAAATTTTGTATTGGATTTGGATATATATCTGTTATTTCTGATGATATGTTACCACCGGCAACTTCTTTAATCAGAAGAGCTGCACGTTTAAGGGCAAAAACTGTAATATTCGGATCGATTCCTCTTTCAAACCGGAAGGATGCATCTGTACTTAAGGTGTGTCTTTTAGCTGTTTTTCTTACGTAGACAGGATTAAAGTATGCACTCTCTAAAAAGACTTTTGTAGTTGAATTTTTAACACCACTTTTTATTCCTCCAAAAACTCCGGCAATACACATTCCTTCTTCAGCATTGCAAATCATCAAATCCTGATCAGAAAGTTCTCGTTCCACTTCATCAAGAGTAATAAACTTGCTTTTTTCCGGCAATGTTTTCACAACTACCTTATTACCAATTATTTCACCACCATCAAAGGCGTGAAGTGGCTGCCCCAATTCATGCAATACAAAATTAGTTACATCCACAATATTATTGATGGGTGACACCCCTATCAATTTCAGCTTATTCTTTAACCAATCAGGAGACTCTTTTACTTCTACACCAGAAATAGTAACTCCACAATATCTTGGACAAGCTTCCTGATTTTCAACTACAACATCCACAGGAAAATCATTATTCTCTACTTTAAAATCCTCAACTAAAGGTAACTCTAAATTAACAACTTCTCCAGTAGATTTCAGATAAGCTGCCAAATCTCTGGCCACACCATAATGAGAAGCACTATCAACTCTATTGGGTGTTAAATCAACTTCAAACACCACATCTGTTTCCACTTTAAAATAATCCTTAGCCAAAGTTCCTACAGGCACATCTGAGGGCAATACCATGATTCCATCATGACTATTTCCCAATCCAATTTCATCTTCAGCACAAATCATGCCCTCCGAAACCTCACCTCTAATTTTTGATTTTTTAATGGCAAAACTTTCATCTCCGCTATATAATACCGTTCCCACTGTTGCCACTACTACTTTTTGACCTGCTGCAACGTTGGGAGCCCCACATACAACCGGTAAATTTTCCTCTCCTCCAATACTAACTGTTGTTTTACTTAATTTATCAGCATTCGGATGCTTTTCACAAGTAAGAACCTCTCCAATAACCAACCCCTCAAGTCCTCCTTTAATGGACTGCACCTCTTCAACTCCTCCTATTTCAAGACCTATATCGGTTAGTATTTTTGAAACTTTTTCTGTTTCAATATCTATATTCAAGTAGTTTTTTAACCAGTTATAAGAAATCTGCATTTGTAATGATTTAGTTTTTCCTGTTAATATTTTGGAAAATTATTGATCTAAAGCATTTTACCAACGTAAAAAGATCAATAATAATTTGAGCCAACAAAAGTAATTATTTTGAATGCAAGTACCGAATATCAATCACTATTTTATTTATTTAATATTAACTCTTGCTCATCCATATTATTGGTATGCATATTAAACTCTATTAAATAATAAGTCAGGTATTCATCTTTTACATGAGATTCAATATACTCCTTATGCTCCTCATAAAATTTCATCCGGTAATTTGGTGGAGGATAATTAATAAAATTGCATAAAAACAATTGAGCCACAAACGAATCAGAAGTACTTTCAAATAAATCCTGAACTACCAATGCCGGAATTTGGGGGTTATCTCGATAAAAATGTGAATATTTATAACCTAATAAACTCATTTCGTAATGAGTCATAATATCCAACACATTAAAATAGCCCGACATTAAGATTTCTTCATCAATACAGTTATTTACTTCATTCATTAAATTAATATGCTGAAAAAACCTGAAAATATTCACTGATGATTTATGCAATCTCTTTAATGAATATTCTATCAAACGATAAGAGTAATCCAGATTAATCTGTTTGGTACACCACCTTTTAAATTGATCAGATACTTCGTACCTTTCGCAATATCTCTCCAAATAGTCCAGATATTTTTTCCGCAATCCACTTAATACAACTTTAAAGTCTTCTGTACCATTATATAAATCGATCTGATAACGCCCGCTATATTTTCTGTAAAACCTTGATATATTCATATTCAAGTTTCTATTATCTCCTCTAAACCTGGTAAAATTCAATCTTTTAAAATCTTTAATCAGATAAACACTATCTCCGGGTGAAACCACCAAAGTTTTTTCAATCGGGTTTAAATGTATTTCTCTTGTTACTATGGGGAAAAATTCAAAACGAAAATGACCTGTAGAATCAATTGGAACAGTTATTTCATTTTTATGTCCAATAAAATCCGGAATAGTTAAGGTTATTGTTTTTGTGTTTGGATATACATCCCTATTAATGATTTCTCCTTTAATAACGGTACTTATATCAGGATTGATTTTTCGTAGTTTTTTGTAATCCAAATCAGATCTGCATCCAAAACTTAAGCTCAATAAAACAACTATAAAAACAACAATTACTTTCCTCATCATTTATGGTAAAATTTAAATGTTTTATCGAAAATATTAAAATTTATTAATACACCCGGTTACAAACTCAAATTGTTAGGTAATAATTCTAATATTTTAATAAAGACTATATATATTTGACGTCTATTCAAACTCAAATCAACACAGCGTGGCAGAAATTAAACCAACAATACTTGTAACTAATGACGATGGCATTCATGCAAAAGGAATGGCTTCATTAGTTGAAGCCGTAAAAGAATTTGGTAATGTAATAGTCATTTCAGCCAATCAGTCATTCTCCGGAATGTCACATGCAATAACGGTAAAGCAACCCTTAAACATTAAAGATTTAGGCATTAAGGATGATGTTCATTATTACCAAACTAACGGCACACCTGTTGACTGTATAAAACTGGCACTTCATTTCTTACTTGATAAACATCCTGACTATATTGTTTCTGGAATTAATCATGGTGCAAATAGCTCAAGCAGTGTTCATTATTCGGGTACATTAGGTGCAGCAAGAGAAGGGTGTATACACGGAATTCCATCCATTGGTTTTTCCCTTTTAAGCTATAGTTCTGATGCCGATTTTACTCAGAGTAAAAAAGTGGTTAAAGTGGTAATGTCGAATATGATAAAAAAAGGATTAAGCGAAGGCACCTATTTAAACGTAAATATTCCTTACTCAGATAATCTTGCAGGAATTAAATATTGCAGACAAGGAAAAGGCAGATGGGTTGAAGAATTCTTAGAACGTGAAGATCCTCGTGGTCAGAAGTATTACTGGCTAACAGGTCATTTTCAAAACCTGGAACCAGATTCCACAGATACAGATGAATACTATCTTGAACAGAACTTTGCAACAGTTGTCCCATGCACTTCTGATGCTACAGATTTTCAACACTTAAAAAACAACCATTTCAGTTATGAATTGTAAATGTAACAAATTATACATTGGCCTGATCATTGGAATTATATTACCATTAATAACTTCATGGTTAATATTTTATTTTCGATTTGGTGATAGATTGGAAGTTAATGAATTTATCGACCAACTAACCAGAACCGGAGGCTTTACCAAATTATTAAGTCTGAGTGTAATTCCAAACCTGGCTTTATTTTTATTGGCCATTAAATTAGACCGATTACTAGCGGCAAGAGGCATTGTTACAGCAACCGTACTTTATGCCATTATTACTATTGTATTAAGATTTATACTATAACACAATGAGTTTTGTCCAAAGAGCATACTGGAACAAAATTCAAAAACACCTTAATCCGGAAAAAGTTAGCTTATCAACCACTTAATTTGAATTATAAATTAATATGTGAGTTCAACCAGTTCATTTGTTGACAAGCAATTTTGGACAATAAGAAAAAGACAAACAAATGAAATACTATATAATTGCAGGAGAACCCTCAGGTGATTTACACGCTTCAAATTTAATGAAAGCATTAAAGCAAGAAGATCATGAATCTCATTTTAGGTTTTGGGGCGGGGATTTAATGAAAGAGGTAGGAGGTGATTTGGTTCGTCATTATAGCGAAACTGCATTTATGGGAATTAAAGAGGTCATTGTTAATTCAGGTAAAATCAAGGCTAACTTTAAATTATGCAAAACCGATCTTTTAAATTATAATCCTGATGTTTTAATCCTCGTTGACTATCCTGGTTTTAACTTGAGAATGGCCGAATTCGCACATAATAATGGAATTAAAGTATATTATTATATATCTCCGAAAATTTGGGCGTGGAATACAGGCAGAGTAAAAAAAATTAAAGCTTATGTTGATAAAATGTATACTATTCTGCCATTTGAAACAGAATTTTACAAATCACATAACGTTCCAATCAACTACGTAGGTAATCCGGTTTTAGATGCCATTGAATCACGAAATAATAAAAACGAAGATACAGACTCTTTTAAATCAAGGAATAACCTTGACAAAAGACCAATCATTGCCCTTTTAGCTGGCTCAAGAAAACAGGAGCTATCCTACATCTTACCTCATATGATTGAAATGGTAGACCAATTCCCTGACCATCAATTTATTATTGCAGGAGCCCCTTCGTTTACAAAAGCTGATTACGCCCCTTTTATTGAAAATAAAGAAGTCAGAATTTTATTTCATCAAACATACGAATTAATTCAACAAGCTCATGCTGCATTAGTTACCTCAGGAACTGCAACACTGGAGACAGCTTTATTAGATTGTCCTCAAGTTGTTCTTTATAAATCGTGGGGAGGAAAAATAATGGAAATAATTGTAAAGAAATTTATCCTCAAAGTTAAATACATTTCACTTGTTAACCTTATTCTCAACAAAGAAGGTGTAAAAGAGCTTATACAGAATGATTTAAATTTTAATACTATAAAAAATGAACTGAAAAAATTAATTGTAGATCAGGATTACCGAATAAAAATATTCAATAATTACAATCAACTACATCAAATAATGGGTTCACCGGGCACCAGCAACAGAGCAGCGAAGCTAATGGTTGAATCACTTAAAAATTAGTTCATTGTATAAACGTTAATTCAATGTGGAGTTTATATAAAAAGGAAATAGCATCTTTTTTCAGTTCAATGACAGGCTATCTGGTTGTTGGTGTTTTTCTAATTTTAACAGCGCTGTTCTTATGGATCATACCCGGTGAAATGAATATTATTTATGGAGGATACGCTACCCTGGAACCATTATTTTACATGGCTCCCTGGTTGTACCTGTTTTTAGTACCTGCTGTTACCATGAAGTTATTTGCTGATGAAAAACGAACCGGTACCATAGAACTATTATACACCCGCCCTATTTCCGAATTACAAATAGTTATTGCAAAATACATGGCCGGAGTCACATTAGTTGTCATCAGTCTTATACCTACACTTATATACTTTTATTCAGTTATTGAATTAGGCAACCCTGTAGCAAATATTGATTTCGGAGGAACATGGGGTTCATACATTGGTTTACTTTTTTTAGCTGGTATTTATGTAAGCATTGGCGTATTCAGTTCGTCATTGACAGATAACCAGATTGTTTCCTTTATTATTGCTGTTGTTTTATGTTTTGTTTTTTATTACGGATTTGAGGCAGTAGCACAAATAATATCCAGTAATGATATTGGATCACTGGTTTTATACCTGGGTATTGATATGCATTATCAGTCAATTAGCAGAGGAGTAATTGACTCCAGAGATTTGCTTTACTTTTTAAGTGTAATTGTCATTTTTATATTTTTCACCCGAGTGAAATTAAGTAGTAGAAAATGGTAAAACAATAAACTAAAAACAGTTATGTCACGCAATATAAAATCTAAGATTCTCTGGCAAACAATACTATTATCAACTTTTATTGTTGTCATTAACATCATTTCTTCTGGCGGGTTTTTCAGAATTGATTTAACAAGTGAAAAACGATATTCGCTTTCTGACAATACAAAATCTTTAATTGCCGGACTTGATGAAACATTGCATATCAAAGTTTATCTGGAAGGTGACTTAAATGTGGGATTTAAAAGGCTTTCTCAGGCAACCTATGAAATGCTTAATGAAATTAGAGTATACGGAGGTAGAAACATCCAATATAGTTTTATTGATCCACTACAAGGAACATCAATAGAAAAAAAGAAAATTAAGGAAGAGCTTAATAAATTTAACTTAAATGCCCAACCTGTATATGAACAAACAGAAGATGGTAGAAATACGCAATCATTCGTTTTTCCATATGCTATTATTGAATATAATGGAGAGCTTTTACCTGTTCAGTTACTCGAAAACATAAAAGGATTCTCAGGAGCGGAAAATTTAAATAAATCCATTGAAAGTCTGGAGTATAAAATTACGGATGCCATCAGACGTTTAACAAGTTCTGAAAAACCAAAAATTGCCTTTCTGGAAGGTCATGGTGAACTGGATGAACTAGATGTTTTAGATATTACAGACCATCTTTCTGAATATTACAAGGTTGAAAGAGGAGTTTTAGGTTCCGATCCAAATATTCTTGATTCCTATAAATCGGTAATAATTGCAAAACCGCAAAAAAAATTCTCTGAAAGCGACAAGTTTATAATTGATCAGTACCTAATGAACGGCGGGACAGTTTTATGGTTAGTCGATGCTGTAAACATCACGGTTGACAGCTTAAGAAACCACGAAGAAACACTAGGCCTAATTAGTGATCTGAACATTGATGATCAATTATTCAAATATGGTGTAAGAATAAACCCTGTGCTTGTTCAGGATCTGCAGGCAGGAATGATCCCTGTGAGTGTATCGACCCATAATCAGCAATCAAAAATTGTACCTGCACCATGGTTATTCAACCCTTTATTAATACCCCAACCCGACCATTCTATTTCAAGGAATATGAATGTGGTTCAAGGTGAATTTGTGAGTACGATAGATACTGTTAATACCGGACTTAAAATAAAAAGGTCTGTTTTACTAAGAACCTCCAGATATACAAAAACTGATCAGGTTCCTGTATTTATAAGTTTACGATTTGTAAACGAAAAACCCAATCCCAAAGCATTTGACCAATCTTTTTTACCGGTTGCTATAATACAGGAAGGAATTTTCCCATCCGTTTACACAAATAGAATGATTCCGGAAAAATTTTCGCATTCTATTAATAAGATAAAAACCGAAAGCAAGCCAACTAAAATGATGGTTGTTGCGGATGGAGATTTAATCAAAAATAAAATTCGATTCAAAAGTACGAATCCCCAGATTTTACCATTAGGATATGATGAAATGACGAAGCAGAATTTTGGGAATAAAGACTTTATCCTGAATGCTGTTAATTATTTGTGCGATGATGAAGGATGGATGGATTTAAGAGCCCGAACTTATACATTAAGGCTACTCGATAAAAACAAGTTATCAAACGAAGCTTTCCTATGGAAAATGATAAACCTTATTGTTCCTGTTTGTATGATTTTACTATTAGGAATTGTAGTTTCCATATATCGTAAATTTAAATATTCCCGATAACTTAAATATTGGAAACCCACCCAACTGACAGTAAAATAATCTTATAATTTTATAGCATTTTAATTATATTTGATAACCACTTTGATTAATTGAATCCAATTGATAAAACCTGTTAAAAAAATGTGATAACTACATTTAGTTAATTTTGGTATAATCAAAGAAATAGTTTATCATTACCATAATTAAATGTTACAAAAACAGATTTTACAAACATTTAATTATCAACCCATAAGGCCTACATTTATTTAAATCGTAAAATTTAAAACCGTCTGGATTCGTTTACAAACACGAAAAGGCCTTCCGACAGGTTTTATAAAATAAATTGTTATACAATGAAATTTGTTGTTTCAAGTTCTGAGCTTCTATATCATTTGCAAGCCGTAAGTCGCGTTGTAAGCAGTAAGAGTACTATTCCTATTTTAGATAATATCTTATTTGAACTGGAAGGTGGAAAATTAACCGTAACAGCTTCAGATTTAGAGTCTACTATGGTAACCTCCTTAATGTTGGATAATTCTGAAGGAGAAGGAGCAATTGCGCTTCCTGCAAAAATATTACTTGAAACGCTAAAAAAATTCCCTGAACAGCCAATCACACTGGATATTTCAATAGACACTAAAGCTGTAAGTATCATTACAGATAAAGGTAAATTTAGTGTAGTAGGATTAAGTGGTGATGAGTTTCCAGAAATTCCACAAATTGATGAAGATAAAGCTTCAAGACTACAACTTCCATCTTCTTTGTTAATGTCCGGAATTAATAAAACACTATTTGCTACAGCAGATGATGAACTTCGTCCTGTAATGAATGGTATATTAATAGAGATGTCTCCTGAGAACCTTACTTTTGTGGCCAGTGATTCACATAAGCTTGTTAGATATCAAAGAACTGATGCCACAACTGAGTTTTCATCTTCTTTTATACTACCTAAAAAACCGGCATCATTTCTAAAAAGTGTTTTAGTAAAAGAAAATGGTGATATCACTATCGAATTCGATGATAAAAACGCATTCTTTCAGATGGAAAATCACAGGTTGGTTTGCCGTTTAGTTGAAGGTAATTATCCAAGTTACAATGCAGTGATCCCTCAGGATAATCCTAATAAAATTATTATCAATCGACAAGATGTTGTTAATACTTTAGGAAGAGTATCATTATTCTCCAATCAGGCCAGTAATCTGGTTAAACTTTCTATTGATGGCGAAGATTTAATGGTATCTGCTCAGGATATTGATTTTTCAATTTCTGCCTACGAGAAGTTATCCTGTCAGTATGACGGTGAACCTATTGAGATTGGATTTAAATCTGCCTTTTTAGCTGAAATATTAGATAATATTACATCCGACGAAGTTGTAATGGAATTAGCCGATCCTGCAAGAGCCGGGATATTTTTACCTCTTGAAAAAGATGGACCTGAAGATGAACTTATGCTATTAATGCCAATGATGATTAATGCTTAGTCTGATACTGGAATTTTAATATTTAATACAATATAAAGGAGCGCAAGTCGCTCCTTTTTCTTTTCTCATAAATAATATACTGCCAAAGAAGCATTATCTTTATATAGTACTTGCACGAAAACTCAAGTGGCATATAAGAAAGCTTGATTTTTGAGACTTTCAAAGCTCGAAAAATGTGAGTTTACTACTGTACATGATCATTTTGAGAGCAAGAGTAACAGCCTGCCCCGATTATTTCGGGGAAATAATGGAGTTTTCTTGCGGACACTATATAACACTATTTTTATGAACACATGATCTAGAATTCACAACCATGACATACTTTCCAACATTAAAATCAATTATTGAAGCTAAACACGTTTTAAACAACTTGTTTGACTCAACTCCTTTAATGCTAAACCGAAATTTATCCACAGAATTCAATGCAAAGATATATTTAAAACGGGAAGACTTACAGGAAGTCCGTTCCTATAAAATAAGGGGAGCCTACAATAAAATAAACACCTTAACACCCACACAAAGAAACAAAGGGATCGTATGTTCAAGTGCAGGTAATCATGCACAGGGATTTGCTTTTTCTTGTCACAAACTAGGTATATACGGAAATATCTATATGCCCACCACTACTCCAAAACAAAAGATTAAACAAGTAAGAATGTTCGGTAAGGAGTTTGTGAAAATCATCTTACATGGTGATACTTATGATGATGCCTATAATATGGCAATTAAAGAATGCAATGAACAAGGAAAAACATTCATTCATCCTTTTGACGATGAAAAAATCATCGAAGGTCAGGCTACAGTTGGATTAGAAATTCTTCAGGAAATTAAAGAACCTATTGATTATATCTTCATCCCTGTTGGAGGTGGTGGATTATCTGCCGGAGTAGGGAGCTACATTAAGCAAATGAATCCTGACACAAAAATTATTGGAGTTGAACCTGCCGGTGCACCTTCAATGTATGAATCTTTAAAGCAAAAAAAGGTTGTAAAGTTAGATACTATTGACAAGTTTGTTGATGGAGCAGCCGTTCAACAAGTGGGAGATTTAACCTTTAATATCTGTCAAAAAGTATTAGATGATATAATCCTTGTACCTGAAGGTAAAATTTGCACAAAAATACTCGAACTCTATAATTACGATGCCATTGTTGTAGAACCTGCTGGTGCATTAAGCATAGCAGCATTAGACAAATATGCAAAGAAGATAAAAGGAAAAACTGTTGTTTGTATACTTAGTGGTAGTAATAATGATATTACCAGAACTGAAGAAATTAAAGAACGTTCTCTGTTGTACGAAGGATTAAAACACTATTTCATGGTGCGCTTTCCTCAAAGAGCTGGAGCTTTAAAAGATTTTGTTGATCAGGTGTTAGGTCCTGATGATGATATTACGCGTTTTGAATATGACAAAAAAAACAGCAGAGAACGAGGGCCAGCATTGATAGGTATTGAATTAAGTGACCCTAATGATTTTGATGGCCTTGTGGAAAGAATGAAAAAAAATGGATTTGCATACGAATATATCAACGAAAAACCAACGCTTTTTCAATATCTGGTGTAACACAATTCAATTGCCCTAGAATCAATCTAAATTAGTATATGTAGCACATACAACACAAACATATTTTGTAATTTTATTTCTTACAAAATATATTCGAATCCATGAACTTTGAGGCTTTCTTTAAAATTACCTACGGCTTATATTTAATCTCTTCAGAATATGAGGGTAAAAAAAATGGATATATCGCCAATACAGCTTTTCAGGTTACAGCTGAACCTCCAAAAATAGCAATCAGTTGCAATAAAGATAACCTGACTTGCATACTTATTGAGCAAAGCAATAAATTTGCAATATCAATATTAAAGCAAGATGTTAAAACAGATATAATCGGACTTTTCGGTTACAAATCCGGTAAGGAAATAAATAAATTTGAGAGCATAGAACATACTACTTCAGCCCAAGGAACACCGATGGTTACTGAGGATATTATTGCCTGGTTTGATTGCGAAGTTAAACAAACAGTAGATGTTGGATCACACATTCTTTTCATTGGAGAAATTGTAGAAAATCAGTTACTTCTGCCAGATGAAACTCCTCTAACTTATAGTTATTACCATGAGGTTAAAAAAGGGTTAGCTCCTAAAAATGCACCTACTTACATAGATAATTCAAAACTAGAAAGTAAAAAACAAACGCCGCCTTCCGCTGGAGGTAAAAAATACAGATGCCTGGCTTGCGGATATATTTACGATCCCCAAGAAGGTGACCCTTCAAGCAATATTGATCCGGGGACTGAATTTGAGGATTTACCAGACGATTGGGTTTGTCCAACATGTGGATCTCCAAAGTCCATGTTCGAAGTATGGGACGACTAACTACATGTATCATAACCCAACGCCAGACTAGTAAAATCAAAATAAAACAAACAAATATGAATAGTTTAAAAGGAACAAAAACAGAGCAAAACTTATTAAAAGCATTTGCAGGAGAATCTCAAGCCAGAATGAGATATAATTACTTTGCAAAGCAAGCTAAGAAAGAAGGACTTGAACAAATTGCAGCTCTTTTTGAAGAAACAGCTGAAAATGAAAAGGAACATGCAAAACGCTTTTTCAAATTCTTAGAAGGTGGCATGGTAGAAATTACAGCTTCTTATCCAGCTGGAAAAATCGGTACTACATTAGAAAACCTTAAAGCTTCCGCTGATGGCGAAAATGAAGAGTGGACTGAATTATATCCTGAATTTGCAAAAATTGCTGAAGAAGAAGGATTTAAAGAAGTCGCTATAGCTTTCAAACTAATTGCAAAAGTTGAAGAAGCTCATGAAAAAAGGTACCGAACACTTTATAACAACTTAGAAAGCGGAAAGGTATTCGAACGTAATGGAAAGGTTATTTGGAAATGTAGAAATTGCGGGTATATACATGAAGGAACAAAAGCTCCTAAAACATGTCCTGCATGCCTTCATTCTCAATCATACTTCGAAATAAAAGAAACTAATTATTAAAGTCAGATTCAATTATTTTTTTTTAGCATTCCGAATGATATAAAAGCGGCCTTTTTCTTGAAAAGCCGCTTTCTTTATATCCTTAAAAACTTACCTGAATCTCACTTTTGTCTCCTCATTGATCCAGGAACCAATACTGTAGGTATCTCCTTCTGATAAACCATGAAAAAAACCAGTCTCTTTATCCGGAATATACTGAGTATATAAAGCTATTTGCTTACCTGCCTCCTCTGCACATGAGGAATCAACATTTTTTGCTTTAATAAAATTATCAATAGCAATCCAATACACCGTTGAATTTTCAAATTCATTAGTTCCATATCGCTTACTTTCCGCTGCATATACACTACCTATTAACAAATATGGTTTTCCCCAATCCCCTTTCAGTGAAATTGCTTTTCGAGCCAATGACCGGGATTCTGGATAATTATTAAAGTGTCCAAATTCCAAAACAGCTAATTCATAATAATAATTCGATAATTTTTCAATATCATGTTCTAATGAAATACTCTCTTGATAATATTCCTTAGCTTTCTCATAGTTTTCTTTTTTCACAAACATTTTTGCCAGATGATAAGCTGATTCGCTAGAAGAATTCAGCGAATAATCAGTTTCGGCTACTTCAAAATATAATTTAGAATCAACACAACCCAGCTTATCTAATAATGAGACTATGCGTTTTATATTTTCAGCATTCTCTTTATCTGCATTATACTGATCTGCAAGAAACGGTTCCATCGAAACACAATCGCCAGCTCCACTTTTTACCAATAACTCTTCACAACTTTCTCTTACTAACAATTTGCGTTTTAAACTTTCTTCATTTGCCTTCTCAATTTGTACATCCAGCACCGTTGAGATGGTAAGAAAATCATTTAGAAATTGCTGTGCTCCTATATCTCCGCTGGCATACAAACTTGAAGACGTTTTTAGCCAGTTAAACAATACTACATCTTCCGACTTATCACCAATCAGCTCAAATGATTGTTTAAACATCATATAAGCCTCCATTTTTGCTCCATCCGAACCTATGCGATACTTAACCAAATCAAGAGACTTTCTTACTAATATCCATCCTTTAGAGTATTTAGGATGATTCCCGAAATACGCCATCCTTTGATCCCAAATCATCATAATTGTATCCACTACTTCATTCCTTCTCTCTTCTGTTTTAGCTATATCATAATAATGCTCATACAATTTAATTCCATCAGAATACAATCGCATCTTCATATCGGGGCAATTTTCAAACATATACTTCCAGGAAGAAACGGTATAATCATACATCTTCTTTTTCAGATTCAAAACATAAATTGAATAATTCTTTAAACATTCAATACTATCTTCTTCATTCCTGATAATTGAAGTCTTATTGACAGCAAAAACCACTGTTGCCAGGCTTAGCATACAAAAGGCTAATAAAAACTTTTTCATTTTCATAAAGCTAAAAATTGATATCATACATAAATTCAATGCGAAATATTACTTCACCTCATTAAGATATCAAACCTCCTGCCACACAATGTTATCAACTCTTTACATGACACTTAACACATTACCACCTATTTATCAGACACACTGAAACTGTACGAATTCAATTTTAACGTTCGATAACGAACAATATTATAGCTAAATAATAACACTATATTTGTACCCGATCAAAATTTAAACTCTGTGTAATGAATTCGATTATAAGCTTTTTTAGCAACCAAACTCAAAAATATGCTAACAACACACTACTATGGGAAAAAACCAATGACTCATTTCAAGCAACAACTTATAAGCAAACTTTTCATCTTGTAAACCAATTAGCAGTAGGTCTGCAAAAATTCGGATTAAAAAACAATGACAAAGTTGCATTGCTTTCCGAAGGAAGAAACTTTTGGCTTATTAGTGAGTTAGCTGTTTTAAGCAACAGGGCAATCACAGTTCCTTTAAGTATTAAACTAGAAGCTGATAACGATTTAATATTTCGATTAAAGCATTCGCAGAGTAAATATATTCTGGTATCAGAATCTCAACTTAACAAAGTAAGGATCATAAAAAAAGACCTCCCGAATCTGGAAAAAGTATTTGTCTTTTCACCTACAGTTCAACTTGAAAATGATGAAACAGACATACAATTTTTATTTGAAGAGGGAAAAAAAATTCTTAAAAACAACAATAATGCTTACGAAGAATTAACTTCAGGTGTTAAACCTGATGATATAGCTACTATTACCTATACATCCGGAACCACAGCCCAGCCAAAAGGAATTATGCTGACCCAAAGAAATTATACAGCAAACGTTGAACAAGCATTTAGCTATATTAATTTACCTTCTTTTTACAGAACATTGGTTGTATTACCCTGGGATCATGCTTTTGCCCATACTGCAACCCTTTATTCATTTATGCTTAAAGGTGCCAGTATAGCATCAGTTCAGGTTGGCAAAAACCAGTTGGAGACCTTAAAAAACTTTTCAGCAAACATGAAGGAAATAAAACCTCATATTTTAATGAGTGTTCCTGCTATGGCAAAGAATTTTAAGAAAAACATCGAAAAATCCATTGAACAAAAAGGAGAATTCACCAATAAATTATTTCAATTTGCATTAAAGCTAGCTATATGGCATAATGGGGACGGTTCTAATAAAGGTAAAGGTATTAGATTTATAGCGAAACCTCTCATTGCATTTTTTAATAAAATAATCTTTGAGAAAATCAAGGAAGGTTTCGGAGGAAACCTTCAGTATTTCATTGGAGGGGGAGCATTACTGGATTATGATCTTCAGCAATTTTTTTATGCAATAGGTATTCCCATGTATCAAGGATATGGTTTAAGCGAGGCCTCTCCCATCATATCAGCCAATACACCTAATTTTCATAAACTTGGATCTTCAGGTAAAGTGGTGAATAACCTTAACATTAAAATTTGCGATACTGACAACAATATTTTAGAGAATTATCAACTGGGTGAAATTGTTGTTAAAGGGGAAAATGTTATGAAAGGATATTGGAGGAATGAGGAAGCCACTAAAGAAACAATAAAAGATGGCTGGTTGTATACTGGAGATCTGGGGTATCTGGACGACGAAAACTATCTGCATGTAAAAGGACGATTTAAAAGCCTCTTAATTGGTTCTGACGGAGAAAAATATAGTCCTGAAGGAATCGAAGAAGCCATTGTTGATCAATGCCCAATTATTGAACAAATCATGTTATACAATAATCAAAATGCCTATACAACAGCTCTGATAGTTCCGAATATTGAGAGAATAAGAGCTTTAATTAAGAATAAGGAAAGTGAAGAAGAAATAAAAAATGCAATTCTTAAAATTGAAAATGAAATAAATACATTTAAAACGGGCGGAAAATACGAAAACCTTTTTCCTCAGCGCTGGTTACCGTCAACTTTTGCTATTGCTTTTGAACCGTTTACCGAGCAAAACAAATTAATTAATAGTACGCTAAAAATGGTACGAGATAAGGTTTCTAAACATTTTCAATCTGAAATTGATTTATGCTATAAACCAGAAGGAAGAACAATTACGAATGAGACGAATATAACGAATGTAAAAAAACTCATTTCTTAATATTTAACTAAAAAAACTATTAATTCCCCCTTAAAATTTAACTTTTAACAAAAAAAATAAAAAATTTAGGCAATTAAAGGCTACAAAAAAAATATAAATTCTATTTTTGCATACATTAAAAGTATATGTATATTACGATTTAATATTAATAAGATTTATTAATATTAGTTAGAAGAACAGATTGATTATCTGTTATTCTAACATGCAAATATTGAATAACATTTTATTACGGTTTTTAATTAATTAATAAAAAAGGTTTTCTATTTTTAAACCTTTTATCGTTTTCACACGTAATAAGCGTATCAAATAAACTAATCTAAATGCAACAATACCTTAAAAAGGCACTTTTTGCTAGCATCATATTATTCATTAGTGTTTCAGCATCAGGTCAGTACACTAAAAGAAAAAAATTCCTTGAAGGATTAAAAGTTCAACCTAAAGTTGGGGTTAATATGTTTTATGGTGATTTAGTGTCTGAGGCCAGAACTAATTATACCTTTGGTGTTGCTTCGGAAAAAGAGTTAACCAGATATATAAATATAAGACTCGATATTAACTACGGGTCTATGAAGGGGACTCAATTATCATACAGTGGCGATCAAGCATATGCTACTTTTGATAACACCTATTTGCATTTTAATGGAGGAATCACTTTCAGGCCTCTGGATTTAGCATTAGGATTATTTAAACAACGTAGAATCAACCCCTATATAATCGGTCAGGTAGGATTAATGTCATTTTCTGCAACTGAATATTTTGGTGCTGATAGTGGGTTTGAACCTGGAAGTTTCTGGAGAGATGCAAGCGGTATGGCTCCTACTGTTTCAATTGGAGGTGGTTTAAACATCTACTATTCATCCCAATTAAGTTTCACAGCTGAATTTATACCTTCATATGCCTTTAGTGATCAACTGGATGCGCATGATGAATGGTACACTTTTGATAATTCTGGAAATATTGAGTCCGTACATAAAACAGCTGGAAATGATTTCTTTTATGTGGCAACGGTTGGTATGACTTATTTGTTTGATGATAGTCAATGGAAAAACTCACCAAAATACAACAGAAAAGCTTATCTAAGAACAAGGAGTTTATATAAAAACAAATCATCCGGAAAATACAAACGTCCAAAACGAAGAAAAACAAAACGATATAAAAGATAATATAAAAAAGCTCCTTTCTGGAGCTTTTTTTATTTACTCCGGTAAATATATAATCCTTAACTTTAAAACCTTTGTTATTAATAGTACAAAAGAGCTGATTTAGTTATGGATTTCAAAATAATTTCAGATTTTAAGCCGACAGGAGATCAACCCGGGGCAATCTCTCAATTAGCATCAGGTATAAATGATAATGTTCCTTGCCAGACATTACTAGGTGTAACTGGTTCAGGTAAAACTTTTACAATTGCTAATGTGATTAAGGAAGTTCAAAGACCAACATTAATTCTTAGTCATAATAAAACACTTGCTGCTCAATTATATGGAGAATTCAAGACATTCTTCCCCGACAATGCAGTCGAATATTTTGTATCCTATTACGATTATTACCAACCAGAGGCCTATTTACCGGTTACAGATACATACATTGAAAAAGACTTATCAATTAATGAAGAAATTGAGAAACTCAGGTTAAGTGCTTCGTCAGCCCTTCTTTCAGGTAGAAAAGATGTCATTGTGGTTTCCTCTGTTTCATGCCTGTATGGTATTGGAAACCCTGAAGATTTTCACGCCAATGTAACTACTATTGAAATCAACCAGAATATTAGCAGAAACCAACTTTTAAGACAACTAGTTGACAGTTTATACTCTCGCAACGAAGTAGAGTTTAATCATGGTAATTTCAGGGTTAAAGGCGATAATGTCGAAATATACCCTGCCTATGCAGATGAAGCTTATCGTATTGGATTCTGGGGAGATGAAATCGAAGAAATAACAGTATTTGATCCAATAAACGGAACAACCCTATCAAAAAGAGATAATATACACATTTATCCTGCTAATCTTTTTGTAACCACGAAAGAGCGAACTCAAATGGCCATTAGAATGATTCAGGATGACTTAATGGAACAGGTCACATTTCTAAAGGATATTGGCAAACATATTGAAGCTAAAAGAATAGAAGAGAGAGTTACTTATGATCTGGAGATGATCCGAGAACTTGGTTATTGTCCCGGAATAGAAAACTATTCCCGGTATTTTGACGGAAGAGAAAAGGGTTCAAGACCATTCTGCTTACTGGATTATTTTCCGGATGATTTTATTATGGTAATTGACGAAAGTCATGTAACTATACCACAAATACGCGCTATGTATGGAGGTGATAAATCAAGAAAAGAAACGTTGGTTGAACATGGATTCAGACTACCTGCTGCCATGGATAACCGTCCGCTCCGATTTGAGGAATTCGAAGAACTGGTAAAAACATCGATATTTGTCAGTGCAACACCTGCTGACTACGAAATTGAGAAAAGTGAAGGCGTAATTGTTGAACAAGTTATCAGACCAACAGGACTACTTGATCCAATAATCGATGTTCGACCAAGTTTAAACCAAATAGATAATTTACTTGAAGAAATTCGTATTCGGATTGAAAAAAGAGAAAGAGTACTTGTTACTACACTAACAAAACGGATGGCAGAAGAACTCTCCTCATACCTTAAAAAATTAAACATCAATTGTGAATACATTCATTCTGATGTGGATACACTAGCCAGAGTTGAAATTATGGAAAACCTCCGCAAAGGAGTCTTTGATGTACTAGTTGGTGTTAACCTATTAAGAGAAGGTCTGGATTTACCGGAGGTATCACTGGTTGCCATTCTGGATGCTGATAAGGAAGGATTTTTAAGATCAGAACGTTCATTAACCCAAACAGCTGGTAGAGCGGCTCGTAATATAAACGGATTGGTTATCATGTATGCAGACAAGATTACGAAATCTATGCAGAAGACCATTGATGCCACTACACACCGAAGAGAAAAACAATTAAATTACAATGAAAAACACGGCATAACCCCTCAACAAATCTATAAAAAACAAACTAACGTACTAGCAAAATCCCAAATTGAAGAAAAAGCTTATATTGAACCTGAAACAATGGATTTCGCTGCTGATCCTGTTGTTGAATATATGAATAGAGATGGTTTAGAAAAAGCCATTGAGAAAGCAAAAAAATCAATGCAAAAAGCCTCAAAAGAATTAGATTTTATTACTGCAGCTCAATATCGTGATGAAATGTTAAAGTTACAGGAGATAATTAAAAATAAATAAGGGTTTTTACATGGTAAAACCCTTATTTATATATTGAGATAATGATTTATCATTTATTTCTTTTCCATTTCCTTATAAACCAGAGCACTTGCTCCCACAATAGCAGCATCTCCACTATCTAATTCAGATGGTAATATTTTAATCTTATCTTTAAAAATAGGTAGAAGATGCTCTTCCATACTCGCTTTTGTAGGATTAAAAATGTAATCTCCCGCTGCTGTAGGACCACCAAATAAGAAAATAGCTTCAGGACTTAAATGATGAACTGTATCTGCTAACCCCTGCCCGAGATACTTTCCGGTTAATTCAAAGACTTCTTGTGCTATTTTATCACCTGATTCTGCAGCATCAAAGATCATTTTTGATTCCATTTCATTAAAGGAATAACCTGCCAGTTGACTATCTGTTGCGTTGTATTTTGCCAACAATTCAAAAGCGGTTCTCTTCATACCAGGAGCTGAACAATATGCTTCCAAATGGCCTTTTGCACCACATCCGCATAATCTTCCATCAGGAATCAAAGTAGTATGCCCGCATTCTCCTGCGAATCCATCATGTCCGTATACAAGATCGCCATTTACAACGATACCACTTCCAACGCCAGTACCTAATGTAAACATGACAAAATTATCCATTCCCTTAGCACCTCCATAGATCATTTCTCCAATAGTAGCTGCATTTGCATCATTTGTTAATGCCAGATAATCCAATTCCGGAAATCGTTTTTTTAATAACTCTATAAAAGGAATTACTCCTTGAAAGGATAAATTGGGTGCATACTCAATAGTACCACTGTAGTAATTACCATTAGGAGCTCCAACACCTATACCTAATACGGTCAGTATTTCACCCGTTGAAGAAATCATATTTCGAATTGCTTCAGCCAAATCATCCATATATTTTTCAATATCGCCATGATCAGGAGTAGGGATTCCTCCCTTAACAATTACTTTTCCTGATTCATCAACAATACCAATTGCGGTGTTTGTACCACCAATATCTACTCCTACAGATACTTTTTTCATACCAAATAATGTTTTTTGATTTTAATGTGATTTTTGAATTATTTTCACAGATAGCTCAAAAATAAAAATAAAAAGGATAAATAATGCGATAAATGAAAAAAAGGTAAGTTAATCGAATATTCCAATTAACTTACCTTTAGGGGTAAAAAGCAACTTTGTTATAATTTTATAAACATTATTTTTCCCATACTCCTTCCATTTCCTCTAATGTTTTCCCTTTTGTCTCTGGAACCATTTTCCAAACAAACAGTGCAGATAAAATACTCATAATGCCATAAAACATATATGTAGCACCACCGCTAAATTCCATCATTGCCGGATATGTTGAGGAAATAAAATAATTAGCTGACCATTGTGCTGCAACTGCAATAGCAATAGCTTTACCTCTAATTTTATTAGGGAAAATTTCTCCAATTAACACCCAACAGATAGGACCCCAACTCATCATAAAAGAAGCTGTATATATAATAATAAATACTAATGTACTTATTCCAATTACTTCCATAAAGGATAACATTCCAATGGCAACCATTCCAATCGCCATACCTATTGAACCAGTTATCAATAATGGTTTACGCCCCCAACGATCCACTGTTAAGATGGCCACCACAGTAAACACTACATTTACCAATCCCATTACAATAGTCTGTAACATTGAAGCATCTTTTGCCGCTCCCATACTTTCAAAAATACGAGGCGCATAATACAATGCAACATTGATACCTACAAATTGCTGAAATACAGATAGTAGTATCCCAATTATTATAACAACCTTTCCATACGAGAATAATTTAGCAGAATGTTTTTGAACAGTTCCTTTAATATCGGATAGAATTATCTTAGCAGCATCTACACCATTAATTCTTTCAAGAATTGACAGTGCTTTTGCATCTTCTCCCTGCATAGCTAAATAACGAGGAGTTTCAGGAACCAGTAATAATAGTAATGCAAATATCCCAGCAGGAATAGATTCTGACATGAACATATAACGCCAACCTGTTTCATTTATCCATTCAACAGATTGTCCTTTTGCAATTCTCCAGTTTACAAAGTACACAACCAGCATACCAAATATAATAGCAAACTGGTTAAATGAAATCAATCTACCTCGTATATGAGCAGGTGCTATTTCACTGATATACATTGGACTAATTGCCGATGCCAATCCAACACCAATACCGCCAATAATACGATAGAAATTAAACATGTAAAGCAAACCCATAGTCGCTTTACCCGGCTCAAAAAATAAAAATTCAGGTTTACCTGAACCTAAGGCTGAAATAAAAAACAGAATAGCAGCTACAAATAAAGATTTTTTGCGACCTAAACGCGAAGCCAGCAAACCTGAAATGGCTCCCCCGATAATACATCCTATCAATGCACTTGAAACGGTTGCTCCATGAACAAATGAACTTAAATTTAAACTATTGATTAAAAAATCCTGAATAGATTTCTCGGCACCAGAGATAACTGCGGTATCATATCCAAACAATAGTCCTCCCAAAGTAGCAACTAATGTTAATAAAATGATATATCCAATATTATTTTTGGGATTCATATGTAGATTTTTTTTAGAATTTGTGTGATTATTATTAAAAAAAAACGGAAGGGTGAGGAATAAAAAATTACCGAGACGGTAATCAATCCGCCCCGGTTTACATATTTAATCTACAAATACCAATTTAACATTTGTTCATATAGTTCTTGTTTTCCGCTAGTCATTGCTGGCTCTCCTACTTCTTTACCTATTTTGTAAAGATCTTCCATTGTTAATTTACCTGCAGCAAAATCAGCACCTTTACCAGAATTAAATGAAGCATAACGATCTGCTCTCATTTTCAAATAATCAGACTCCTGCATAATTCTATCAGCAATAACTAATGCTCTTGCAAATACATCCATACCACCAATGTGTGCAATAAATACATCTTCTAAATCTGTTGAGTTACGACGTATTTTAGCATCAAAATTGATACCTCCATCAATCAAACCACCACCTTGCAATACTTCAAGCATAGCACAAGTTGATTCGGTAATATTTGTGGGGAATTCATCGGTATCCCATCCATTTTGGTAATCACCTTTATTCGCATCGATAGAACCTAACATTCCATTGTCGGCAGCTACTCTTAATTCATGCTCCATAGTATGCTGAGCCAAAGTAGCGTGATTAACTTCAATATTTAATTTAAAGTCCTTATCTAAACCATAATTTTTCAAGAAACCAATAACCGTATGAGCATCTTGATCATACTGATGCTTAGTTGGCTCCATTGGCTTAGGTTCAATAAAGAACGTACCTTTAAAACCTTGCTTACGTGCATAATCACGAGCCATTCCTAACATACGTCCAAGGTTATCCAGCTCTTGTTTCATGTTGGTATTGTGCAAGCTCATATAACCTTCACGTCCTCCCCAGAAAACATATCCTGTACCACCTAATGCAATAGTAGCATCAATAGCGTTCTTAATTTGAACTCCGGCATTAGCAACCACATTAAAATCGGGGTTGGTAGCCGCACCATTCATATAACGAGGATCTGAAAAAACATTAGCAGTACCCCATAATAATTTAACACCCGATGCAGCTTGCTTTTCTTTTGCAACCTCAACAATTTGGGCTAATTTTTTCTCAATATCTAATACTGAACCACCACCTACAAGATCAGTATCATGAAAACAATAATGAGGAACACCTAATTTAGTAGTAAACTCAAAAGCTGCATCCATTTTTTGCTTTGCAGCATCCATTTCATTTGAAGCTTTATCCCACTCAAATTTATGAGTACCTGGTCCAAATGGATCTCCACCATCACCACAGAATGTATGCCAGTATGCCACAGCAAAGCGCAAATGCTCTTTCATTGTTTTACCAGCTACAACACGATTTTCGTCGTACCATTTAAAGGCCAATGGATTTTTTGAATCTGGTCCTTCAAATTTAATTTTGTCTATACCTTTAAAGTATTCTTTATTACCAACTAAAGCGTCCATTATTTAATAAATTAGTGATTAATAATATATGTATTTTAATTGTCTATAGTTTATTTAATGCTACTTTCCAAAGTTCATAAGCTTCTTCTGTAGCTTCTTTCTCATTCTGATCAGGTTCGGTTTGACCAACCTTATCAAGACCATTAAATGCCTCATTAAATGAAGAATAAATACCTGCTCCTACACCTGCACCTCGCGCCGCACCTGCTGCTCCGTCAGTATTATACAATTCAATGGTGGCACCTGATATATTAGAAAGTGTATTCTTAAACAAAGAGCTAAGGAACATATTTGCTTTTCCTGCCCTAATTACATCTGTTTTTATGCCCATCTCATGCATAATATCCATTCCATATTTAAATGAAAAGGCAATGCCTTCCTGAGTTGCACGATACATATGAGCCGGAGTATGAATATTAAAATTCAAATGGCTGATTTGTGAACCATAATCTACATTCTTCAGAATTCGTTCCGCTCCATTACCAAAAGGAAGGATTGTTAATCCATCAGCACCAATAGGTACTTCAGAAGCTTTTTCATTCATCTCTGTATAACTAACCTCACCTTTTCCTACATTCTTATTCATCCATGAATTAAGAATTCCAGTACCATTTATACACAATAGAACGCCTAAACTAGGATTTGGCATTTGATGATTAACATGTGCAAAAGTATTAACCCGAGAATCATCATCGTATACATTAGCATCTGTAACCCCATAAACAACACCTGAAGTTCCACCTGTTGCTGCAACCTCACCTGGATTTAAAACATTTAAAGAGAATGCGTTATTAGGCTGATCGCCAGCACGATACGTAACTTTAATACCTTTAGGCAATCCAAGTTCTTCAGCTATCTTATTTGTTATTGTACCCTGGTCGGAGAATGAAGTCTTTGTTTCAGGTATAAAAGAAGAATCAAAGCCATAATAATCCATTAGTTTCTCTGACAATTTATCTTTAGAAAATTCCCAGAAAACCCCTTCACTCAAACCTGAGGCTGTGGTAACAATCTCATCGGTTAATTTAAATGCAATATAATCACCAGGAAGCATTATTTTATGAATTCGGCTATAAAGTTCCGGTTCATTATCTTTTACCCATTTCAGCTTTGAAGCTGTAAAGTTTCCCGGTGAATTCAATAAATTCTGGAGACACCAATTTTCGCCAAGTTCAGCAAATGCTTTATTTCCTATTTCGGCAGCTCGACTATCACACCATATTATAGATGGACGGATTACTTCTCCTGCTTTATCAACCATAACCAAGCCATGCATTTGATATGAGATACCAATTGCTTTAATCTCATTCTTTTTTACATCATTATGATCAAGGGCTTTTTTACAAGCTTTTTTAAGATTTTGAAACCACAATTCCGGATCCTGCTCTGCCCAACCTGGTTGCGTTGCAACAATTGTCATTTCCTGATCGGGGTATTGAGCTGATGAGACAGTGATACCTTTCTCTACATCTAGTACAGAAACTTTTACTGAAGAGCTTCCTATATCAAATCCTAATAATTGCATAATTAATTTTTTATCTGTTCTGGTCTGTTCTGCTTGCAAATTTATAGTATTATTATTTTAAAACAAGAATAATTTTATCTTTTTTTTAAAATAAATTAATAAATAATGTCAAAGTATAACAATTGAGAAAAGTGTAAGATCGGAATCCGGGATCATATGGAAAGCAGGGCATATATAAACAAAAAAAGAGCAACCGGAACTGAATCCAATTGCTCTTTTAAAAGTCGGCGGCGACCTACTCTCCCACAGTACGCAGTACCATCGGCGCTAACAGGCTTAACTTCTCTGTTCGGAATGGGAAGAGGTGGAAC
>JBNKRV010000112.1:0-3329 GCA_050296935.1 Marinilabiliaceae bacterium
AAAAATCTTTTCCAGTTCATTATTAACGATTTTGATTAAATCATTTTTTAGCTCATCTGAGGCGACATGCTCAACCATCACTTTTACTGCTAATATCTTCCCTTCATCCTTAGAGTTTACAACGCCAATAACTGAGTCATAGACTTTAAAATCCCATTTATTCTTTGATTCAGTAGCTGAGATTTTTGAGTCGAGCTGACTGATTTGATAGGTATTAACACCTGAAATAATGCCGACAACCGTCATTAACAGCGCTGCAAACTTGGTCAGAATATCTATTTTTTGATTCACTGGTTCATCAGGCATGGCATCTCCCCTTGTTAATTGTATTTTTAAAAACAAAGAACGACGTCAATTTAAGTAGATAAAATTCTGTCCCCATTACCGACTATTTAAACATAAACTACACTAAAAGATGCCATCTTATCTATATTGGTTTCTCTATTTAGTAGATTGCTTCATCAATAATTTCCAGATAATTGATGATAATAGCTCTAGTATCCTGCAGCCCCTCCTTGTAATAGGTGAGCACCTATTTCCCTTGAAAATGATTCAGCTGGAATATAGTTTTAAAAAATACTTTCTTACTGTATGGAAACCTCAGCTAAGATCTCGGCAGCGTACTTGTTAGCTTAGATTTCTTGCGCGATATTTTACAAATACTTTGCTTAAAATGATGACAAACCCCGCAAAGGCACATAGTACAGTTGGACTCACACCACCTCTAAAACTAATTGCCATTGGTGAAAATGGTACTTGTGAAATATATGCCAATGGTTGTGGCAAAACCTTAAGTAACTCTATTTCAATCGGATTATACGGTATCCAACCGAAGGGAATACTTATTAACAAAGCAAATTGAGGATAAAGTATTCCACCGCTAGGGCCGAATGAAAATAGATATGGTGCATAGCCTAGATAGTGCGGAGCGAATAGCAGTATTGGTGAGAAGGCTAGTCTAGCAGATCGACTTTGATTGAACCGACCAAATACCCCTGAATGAAAACTAAATAGCCACCACAAAGGCATAAAAATTGCCTCAAATAGAATAGTCACCCAATACACCTTCGCTCGTTCCCATTGATAGTGAAAGCTTTCAATTTTATTGGCTCTATCCATACTGCCTGAACTTGTGGAGCTAACTTCATTAATGAAACTTCCCCTACCTGAGTTCACATCATTCTTAATTTCTAAGCAGTTCTCCCTTCTTTTGTTTTTAGCGATTAAGGTGTCGTATCTCGTATTCTCTTGAACTGTGCTAAGTATTTCTTTATCAAGCAGGGTAAAAACCTCATTAGTTTTCGCTATTAAGGCTTGCTTGGTTACTTTAAATACATGCCTCCCATGATGTTCTTGATAGTAGTAAAAGTACCAGCCATCCTTGCTCGGAAAAATACCAGTCCAATGAGCATATGGAAAATAGCCATCGAACTTCTCAAGCTCAACCCCGCAGGCAAACTCCCAATAGTCTTCTGCATCGCCCGTAGGAATTGGGATAGACTTTTTTGCTGTGAAAGCCAAAAGCCCCAATATGATGATGACGAAAAAATTTCGTATTTAAGTTTGATAGTCCACCTCTTTATAGAGCTAACGCTCTGCTAAACGTCTAGTATTAGCGAGTCTGGTGGAGGCCACGTTTTCTTATGGGAGGAACTTATTTGAGCGGTTTGATAGCATTTAACGCACCAGCTCCATATGCTGGAATTTAATACCATCTTTGCTAGCTAATGCTCCGGACACTTTAAAACCAAAACTCTTATACACCGGAACAGCAAAAATCGATGAGCGAACAGTATAGATATCTACATCTGATGTGGATGTAGCATAATTCCATAGCGCTTTTGATATTCCTTTGCCTTGATGGTCTTCTGCAACAAACAGATGATAGATATGGCTTGAGCCTTTAATTGAGATATAGCCAACTATCTCTTCATTTAAGAGGCATACCAGATTAGTAAAATTTTCACTCTCTAACCGATTCTTGAATTCTGATATTGACAGCGTGTCAGTAAACCAACTCGGAAGGAACAAGTTATCGTCTTCAAGATAAAAATGAGATAGAGATGACACTAAATCTTTAATTTTAATTGCGTCGTCTATTGACGCTTCCCGAATATTCACAATTTCTCCATAAATCCTAACACCGCCAACAGCGGCCGAGCGTAGTGAGGTCCGAGCCACAAGCGGAGCGGTGGTTGAACATCGTGTTATGTGTTTTTGACATAGTTCAACGCTCTGATCAAACCATATGCAGCTAGAAACGTTGGTATAGAAACAGATGCGCCCAGAGTAAACCAATAACCCCAATGCACAACACCTTTACAGTGGATTTCACATTGTGGGTTGTGCTGCCAAGATACATACATTACTAACGTAGCTGCAACAAGCGCAAATATTAGGCTTACAAAAAGTCGAACCTTATTTGCAGCTATGTGACCCTTTGTACTCATGGCTTCCTTTAAAGTCATATTCGCATTTGTCGTAATTAAAACTACCATCATGTTCTAAACAGGAATCAATTTTTGATTCAGAACAACCTACTAGAAGAATTGACATTATAAATATAGCCCTCACAGTTCACACATAATGCCATGCAAAGCGGCAAATATAAGTGGAGGTGCAGCCGGAGCTTATATTTTTCTGTTGATGCAACTTGTTAAGACTGCGCTCGATGATAGAAATAATTAAGTGACATTCCAGTTATTGCTAGAACATAACAAAGTCCAATCATAGATGCCAATACATTTCCTTCTAAACCCTGAACAATTGAAAAAGTCAGTATTATGATTGAGCCAAATATCAGAACAAACTGCGTAACTTGAGATATATGCTTACTAGGCACGGAAATAAATGACTTTACCCAAAGACTAATAATGCAAATTGAGAAGATTGAAACAGAGATTCCTAATACTGAAATTCCGATTTCACGTTGAAAGTATATGCCTGCACCGCCTACTAACATTCCAATTAGACCACTTAGCGCCGTTGGAAACACGACAAAAGCAAAGCATAAGGCTGGGGTGACCAGGTTTCTAATATTCATAGGTCAACAAATGATTATGCTACACGCGCTAATATAGTGATATGCCACATTTTGTTCTCATCACAAACTCATTTAACGAGTTAAAGGAATTGTTCTTGAGAAATCCCCGATGATGCAACCTTTCAACTTTATTCAATGTACAAACCGAGCACGATTTCAATAATATCACCATCACATGACAATTGATTTACTAAAACCTCACCGGCTTCTCTATCTCATAAATAGCCTCATCAACATCAATCAACTTTGCACTAATCACAGCCCGAGCATCCTGCAATCCCTGATT
>JBNKRV010000113.1:0-1647 GCA_050296935.1 Marinilabiliaceae bacterium
TGATAAGCAGTTGTTCAAAATTGTTTTGTGCATTGACGACCTGGAAAGATGGGTAGGCGATTTAAATGTCTGTTTATCCTATATCAATAAACTGGTAGAACATGAAAATATAAAATGCATTATTTTAGGGAATCTGAATGCCTTGAATGAGGATGGAATACAGAACCTGGTAAAGGCAAGAGAGAAAACGATAAGGCATATTTATAAATTTGAAAATACAAGCGTTTCCAGAATTGAAATAGCCATGGGGCTAATAGACTATAAAAATAAAGATTCCAAAAAATTTATAAATACTTTGCTGTATAGAAATATTGATCCACTGCTTAATTTTTTAAATAAAGTAAGCGAAAAAAACATACGGCCAATTTCTGAAGCAATACAGCTTTATGAGTATATTTATTGCCATCATGAAAAAGAATTTCAAGTTTCTATAAGATTATCATTCACCTATTTTTTAACCCTGCTATCGGCATTGATATTACTGAAAAAACATTTTGTCCATGAAAAAGAAAGGTCCGTATTAATTTCTGGAGATTATCGGGAAAGCAATGGATTTAGTTTGCTGAATAAAATTGGTTATTTCGATAAGAACTCACCTGTGTATTTAACAGAGAAATCAAAGCTACTTCTGGATACGATATTCTATAGGTTAGATGAAATTTCGTTAAAAGGTATCTTTAGTATTATAGAAAACGGGTTCTATATAGACAGAGATTTTGAGGATAACTTTAATACCTGGGTAGATGAAAAGTTTTATGAGCATTATCTTGATACTTTCAATTTTCATCAGCTTGATGAAGAAGAGGCTATAGAGTTACTAAACAAAATAATTAGAAAAATGTTAGATGAAGAAGCGATAACTAATCCAGCAACCCTGTTGCTTTTAGCGGAGAGGATATTAAATGATATTGAAAAGGGAGTGATAGAGCTGGATTCAGATGAGGTAGAAAGTAAGATTAAATCTGTAATTTATAGATTATATTCAGATAAGAAAATGGATGTCATGGATTTAGACTATCTGAACTTACATGTTGGAAGGTATCCAAAAAGTAATGCGTTATTTAAACTGACATTAAATCTAAACAGCAGCTATGTAAAAGATTGTGACCGTAAGCTACGCAAGAGGTTCTGGGAAAAATTAAAAGCAACACCTAATGAAATTAATAAGCTATTTAGCAATATAACTGACTACTCGTTTTTAATAGATGCGGAATCAGCTGAAGATGTTCTCGACTCTCTTGAATCTTTACACAACGCCCAATTATATTTTTTTTCAAGAGAGTTGGCTGATATTAGAAAAACCTTAGGGCAGGGTGAATTCAATAAAGGAGATGAATATTTTCTCACAAGTATTATTGAAGTAATTTATAAAAAATACGAATTTCGATATGGAATGCGTGCAAGCAATATGAAAGAAATTGCTAGTACGCTTTCTTCTTTTTAAGCAGAATTAAATCTGTAATTAGTCGTCACTACAAGGTGTTTTGTATCTGTAATGATCAGCTGATCGAAATAAGTAACTTATATATCTGTAAGCTAGCGAAATACCTGTCAGGAGGTAGTAAACTGTTTAACCTTCTGCTTCAGTTTTTCTGCCAGCGCTATTAATTCTTCGGTGGAGGTCACAGTTATTTGATTGCCTTCCAA
>JBNKRV010000114.1:0-12509 GCA_050296935.1 Marinilabiliaceae bacterium
TCAAATAGTCCAAGTGGGTTAATGTTTTTCATCATTGATAAATTTATAGTGTAAAAATACCATTTTTACAGCGTAAACAATCATCAAGTTATTAACAAACAACACATTATATCAACAAATAGTTTCTAGAGATACCCTTAAGCATTACTCAAATTCTGAGGTTATGAATTTTGTCATTGAGTTGTTGGCTATATTTACAAAAGAGATTATTAATCTTCTTTGAGTATTGTGTTTTGTCTTTTTGTGCGGGGGACAGTTCGTTTATTCAGGATAAAACGTATTAACCTGAGTTCGATATAAAATTAATGGATCAAATCGCTTATAAATATTGAGTTTTAAAGAATGTTTGCGAAAGCATAGCGGGCTATGGTAAGCAAATATGACGCAGAAAATCGGTATTTATAAGTGACATTCATAGCTTTTCAGTAAATGATTGATTTACGGCTCTAAATTTTATCACCATAGCTCGCTATGTCTCAAAAATTTATATTGTAAATCAATCATTTACTGAATTTTGAGCTCGCTAATTTTAATCGAACTCAGGTTAATATTAAGAAAGTAGAAAGGTTTTTCGATAGTAACCAGGATTGATTTTTATGGATTTATTATTTGTATATGGTTTCTTTGTCCAAGAGGTCTAAATGGCTCAAAAGTATTTTCTTTATATTTAAACAAAAGGCGTTTAATTCAATATCATGGTAGGTTTTATCTGATATTAGAAACGAAATATCTCAAACCAAAATCCAGCCTGCATATATCATCATATTTTAGATCTCTGTACTGTAGTTGTATTTATAACTACAGTATCGAATTTTTTTATTTAAAATATTCCGGTTATGAAATTAAATTGCTATTACGTCACCGTATGCTTGCTCTCCATTTTTATAGGTAGTGCCTTTGGTCAGAATAAAAAGGCAAATAACCCGATTATACATGCTGATGTGCCCGATATGTCTATGATTCGTGTTGGCGAAACCTATTATATGAGTAGTACTACCATGCACATGGCACCCGGTGTGCCAATTATGAAATCTTCAGATTTAGTTAATTGGCAGCTGGTAAATTATTGTTACGATACATTGGATGATGATGATGCGCTGAATTTATGTAATGGTAAAAGCGCTTATGGCAGAGGTTCTTGGGCTAGTAGCTTGCGCTATCATAAGGGCAGGTATTATGTGTCAACTTTTTCAGGCACTACTGGTAAAACCTATGTCTATTCAACCAAAAATATTGAAAAAGGGCCATGGAAGAAAACTGTATTTAAACCCATGTTGCACGATCATTCTCTGTTTTTTGATGAGGATGGCAAAACTTATATGGTTTATGGCAGTGGAAAAATCAAATTGGTTGAATTGAATAAAAAAACAGATGGTATTGTGCCCGGTTCCGAAAAAGTAATTATTGAAAATGCCGGGGCTCCGGCCGGGGATAACCTGATGTTGCCTGCCGAAGGCTCCCAGTTATTTAAAATAAATGGCAAATATTACCTGTTTCATATAACCTGGCCAAAAGGTGGCATGAGAACCGTTATTGTACATCGTGCCGATAAAATTACCGGGCCTTATGTAGGCCGTGTGGCGTTGCAGGATAAAGGTGTGGCTCAAGGTGGCATAATAGATACCCCGGATGGCAAATGGTTTGCTTACCTGTTTAAAGATAATGGTGCTGTTGGCCGTATTCCTTATATGGTACCCGTTACATGGAAAGATGGCTGGCCTGTTATTGGCGTTGATGGAAAAGTGCCTGATACCCTTGATTTGCCAGCAAGTAATGGCTTAATACCCGGCATTGTGGCTTCTGATGAGTTTTCAAGAAGTAAAAAAGAGGCGGACTTGCCATTGGTTTGGCAGTGGAACCATAATCCGGATAATGCCTTGTGGTCGGTGCGTGAGCGTGATGGGTATTTGCGTTTAAAAACAGGACGTATCGAAAATGACTTCCTATACTCAAGAAATACGCTTACGCAAAGAACCATAGGCCCTGTTTGTTCAGGTTCAACTATGATGGATGTTTCCAATATGAAAGAGGGTGACTTTGCCGGATTAGTCCTGCTTCAAAAACAATACGGCCAAGTTGGCGTGAAATGCGAAAATGGCGCGAAGAAAATTGTAATGGTAAGTGCCCAAACAGAAAGCCCCGTTGAAATTGAGAGCCTTCCTTTGGAGCAATCAACAGTTTACTTAAAGGCCGATTGCGATTTTACCGGATGGCCTAATGTTGCCTGTTTCTATTATAGCCTGGATGGTCAAACCTGGACGAGGATTGGTGCCAGGTTAGAAATGTATTATTTGTTGTCACATTTTATGGGCTATCGTTTTGGCTTGTTTAACTATGCCACAAAGGCTTCAGGCGGCTATGTTGATTTCGGTTATTTTCACATCAGTAAAGAAATAGCGCCTAAAGAAGAGAAGTATGTATTTCTTAGTCTGGGGCAATCCAATATGGAAGGTAATGCCCGTTTTGAGCCTCAAGACACGGTTAATGTTAATAAACGTTTCCAGGTAATGGCTACGGTTGATTGCCCTGAATCGGGTCGTAAAAAGGGTGAGTGGTACACTGCTGTACCCCCTTTGTGTCGTTGCTATACCGGCCTTACACCTGTTGACTATTTTGGCCGTACACTGGTGGATAAGTTGCCTGAAAACATAAGTGTGGGGGTTATTAATGTGGCTATTGGCGGATGCAAAATAGAATTGTTCGACAAAGATAACTACAAGGCTTATGTTGACTCAGCGCCAAATTGGCTGCAAAATATGGTTAAAGAGTACAATGGCAACCCATATGGGCGCTTGGTAGAAATGGCTAAACTTGCTCAGAAAGATGGCGTGATAAAAGGAATTCTGCTACATCAGGGCGAGTCAAACACCGGTGATACTCTTTGGGTTAAGAAAGTAAAATTGGTGTATGATAACCTGATTGCTGACTTGGGGCTTAATGCGGAGGAGGTGCCTTTATTAGCCGGCGAATTAGTGAGTGCCGAAGAAGGCGGTGCTTGCGCCAGCATGAACTCTATTATTGCCACATTGCCTGAGGTAATTCCCAATTCGTATGTTATCTCTTCAAAAGATTGCCCGGCTAGGGATGACCATTTACACTTTTTGGCAGAAGGGTATCGGATTATAGGAAAGCGTTATGGCAAAACAATGCTTTCGTTGTTGGAGTATTAACCGGAGTTCGATATAAAATTAATGGCTCAAATCGTTTATAAACAGCGAACTTCTTCCTGAAATTATTCAAAATAGCCCGCTATTCTATCATAATTTTCAGTCGAATCTCACTATTTATAGGCGGTCTGAAACATAGTTCTATCGAATACCTGTATAATCATTGATTATATGAGATAAATCCAAAATTTTATGTCGAACTCAGGTTTAGTATAAAATGAGCTGTAATGTATTTTTATGTCTCATTTTTTTGAGGCAGATAAAATAGATGGTGAATAAATAAAAAAATCAGTTCAAAGTAAGGTGGATGGCAAGCTACTAATGATTTCCTGTACTCTTTCTATAATTAGATGTATTGATATGTTTTAATTAATGCAATTAAATATTCTATCACAAGCCTAATCGTTGATATGTCCCAAAATTGAAAATGAATATCTATGATTTGAACCCGAATACCCCTCTGGAATGTAATTTCAACTTCAAATTTCATTAAGCATTAACTCTATTGTATTGGCATTAATGTAGAGCTGTTACTGGACTGATGTGGATTACCTGTTGTTGATTTTTCATAGTGAAAATGGAATGGAAGCTTTGATCTGTGATACAGTTAAAATAATGAATTTTTGCAATTTGTTTGTAAGTATTCATGAATACAATGTGTTAATGTTTTATTGAGGTTTCTGTTTGTGATGTTTCTCAAACAGACACAGAACTTCCTATTGTTTCTTATTACAAGGATTTAAAATTAATATATTAATTAAAAGATGATGTTTAGAGTTCAAAAAGTAAACGTAAACTCAATGAAATGGACGAAGGGTTTAATGTCAGGTTGTTTGGTGTTAATATTTACAGCAGGCTTATATGCTCAAACAAAAGCACCAGTGAATGGACCGTTGTTTAGTAATTTTGTTTATCAGGGAAACGACAAGGTTTATAATGATTTTCCATTAAAAGAAGGGGAATTTTATAATCCGATTTTACAAGGATGTTATCCAGATCCTGCAATTACCAGAAAAGGAGATGATTATTATATGGTATGTTCATCATTCGCCATGTTTCCGGGAGTGCCAATCTTTCATTCAAAAGATTTGGTAAATTGGAAACAGATAGGTCATGTTCTGGATCGTCCGTCTCAATTAGATGTTCATAACACAGGTATAAGTGCTGGAGTGTATGCTCCAGGTATAACATATAATCCTAACAATGATACTTTTTATATGATTACTACTGCCTTTGCCGGAGGACTAGGAAATATTATTGTTAAAACCAAGGACCCGATGAAAGGGTGGAGTGATCCCATCAAACTTGATTTTGCAGGTATTGATCCATCTATATTCTTTGATGATGATGGAAAAGGATATGTTGTCCATAATGATGCACCTGCAAAAGGCAAGGAGTTATATAATGGCCATAGAGTTATTAAAGTTTGGGAATATGATGTGGAAAATGATAAAATCATTCCAGAATCAGACAAAGTTATTGTGAATGGAGGTACTGATATTGCTAAAAAACCAATCTGGATTGAAGCTCCTCACCTTTATAAGAAGGATGGTCATTACTATCTGATGTGTGCAGAAGGTGGTACAGGAGGTTGGCATAGCGAAGTAATATTTATCGGATCAAGTCCTAAAGGTCCCTTTAAACCTGCCCCAAGTAACCCTATATTAACTCAGCGTTATTTTGGGAATAATAGAAATTATAAAGTTGATTGGGCCGGTCATGCAGATATAGTGCAAGGACCAGATGATAAATACTATGGAGTGTTTTTGGGCATTCGTCCTAATGAAAAAGGCAGAGTAAATGTTGGCCGTGATACCTATATTTTACCTGTAGATTGGACAGGTTTATTTCCTGTATTTGAAAATGGATTAGTACCATTACAGCCAAAATTAAAAATACCCAAAGGAGTTACTGAAAATAAGTCAGGTAAAGATGGTTTTTTCCCTAACGGAAATTTTACATATACCGAAGATTTTAGTTCTAAGAACTTAGATTATAGATGGATCGGATTAAGAGGACCTAGAGAAGAATTTATTTCTTTATCGAAAAAAGGACTGGAGATTAATCCATTTGATACAAATATTAAAGAATTAAAGCCTACTTCTACATTATTTTATCGTCAACAGCATAACGTTTTTTCATTTTCGGCCGATATTAAGTATACGCCATCGTTAGCAACAGATTTAGCAGGTCTTGTATGTTTACAGAATGAAAACTTTAATTATGTTTTTGGAATTACTAAAAAAGGAAATGAGTATTATTTATTACTTCAAAGAACAGAAAAAGGAAAGTCGGAACTGGTTGCAAGTACAAAAATTGATATTGACCAAGCTTATAGATTGAAAGTGGCAGCAGATGGAGATAATTATGAATTCTCCTATTCTATTAACGGATCTGATTTTATTACTGTTGGAGATGTTGTTTCCGGTGATATACTTTCCACCAATAAAGCAGGCGGATTTACAGGTTGCCTGTTGGGTTTGTATGCTACTACAGGTAATGATGCTCAGCCTAAGTAAATGCAATTTGCTATATAGTTGTTGCATGTAAACTCATCTATTTCATGTTGTTTTGGATAACGCATTATTTGACGTTTTCTTGCAATTCCTGTTTAGTGCCTGTCCATAAAGTCAGGTGTTTGGATTATAAAGTTTAAATACAAGGCGTCTGAAAAATTCAAACCGCAGTATACCAGCTTATATGAGGATCTGGATTTTGAGCAACAAGGCAGTAGCAGGACTTTGTAGACGAACACTATTTAATCCGGTTAGAGGAAAGAAAAATACCAGTCTTGTTGTTCAGAATGTAATGTTTTGAATATACAGGATTGGTATTTTTTTATGTTGAAATATGAAACGACCATGTAACAAGTGAAAGTAAAATATAAACACATGAAATACCTTAATTGGATATTGTGTATATCTGATTTTGAATGTGAAATATCTTAAAATGAAATATATAAATAGACTAATTGTTTATATTCGTAAATAATTGATCATCTTATTTTAAGAATGATGATTTTAAAATTTCACCCGGAAAATATTTTGAATTTCAATATATCATAGTAATGCCTTTTAGATATATGAAAATAAACAGCTACTAATATGGATAATACATGTAGATTCTTGTTCGGAAAGAAAATTGTTCTTACAATTATAGTAACATTATTTGTAAGTCTGTTTTTAACAGATAGTGTTAAAGCTCAAACAGAAATTGCACTACGTCGCCCGGTTTCTCCTGAGCAGCCTATGTGGCTTATTCATATTGATACATGGAACTATGCCGATCCTCAAAAAATCATCGATTTAATACCTCAGGATATTCGTCCATACGTTGTGATGAATATTTCCCTTTCAATTAGTCATGATGTTGCTACCAGCCAGTTCAAAGTTGCCGAATATGGATATGAGATAGCTAAATCATGGTTGCGGGTATGTGCGCAAAACCAAATGTGGACTGTTATCCAGCATTCTAGTGGTGGATATGCTCAATTCTCAGACTCTGATCTTACCGTTTATGAGGAATTTTTTAATGAGTATCCGAATTTGTTGGGATTCAGTTATGCGGAGCAATTCTGGGGATTTGATGATTCAAATGATCCACTTTCGCCAGCCTGGACTGAGCGTATGGATCATTTTGCAAATTTGTTGAAATTGAGCAATAAATATGGTGGTTATTTAGTGGTGAGTTGGTGTGGAAACCAATGGAGCCCCTCAATTAACCCCATTGCAATGATGAAACGTAATCCTAAGTTTGCCAAGGCTTGTCAGGAATATACTAAGAATTATATTCTTTGTGAGAAATATACGCAAACATCCTATCAGTCAGATATGGAAAGTATATGTCTTGGGGCTTATCTATCCGGATACAGTGGAAATTATGGTATTCGCTATGATGATACAGGTTGGACTGATTCCAACGGTGTTCATGAGAATTTTTCCATGGCTACGGCAGGAGCGCCTCATCTCGAACATATGATGCTAACAGGTGAAACTGTAATTGACGGTCCGGAGTTGATTTGGACACAGTGTTTTAAAGAAACCAATCAAATTGCTACCACCGATGGATATTACACTCGAAATTGGACAACATTTTCACAGTTTGATAATGTTAGTATCGATTTATTTCGAAAAGTCCTGGATGGCACTGTACGTATACCCAGCCGTAAAGAGGTTGTTGATCGAACCAAAGTAGTAATTATTCAGGATGTGAATTCAGGTACAAGCGATGAAGTCTATAGCACACCCGAAACATTGTTTGAAGGGCTTTATCGTATGGATAATGATGGCAATTTAGTGAACAACACAAGTTTTTTTAAAAAGACGGGACGTTATCCTACAATTCCTACTGTTTTTCAATTGGATGATGATATAGCACAGTCATTTCAAATTAAAGTAAATCAATCCGGTTATAGCTCACGATGGTCTGATCTTTCATTAAAAACGGCTGAATTTAACAATCTTTTTGCCGAAGAATATACCGGAGATTTATATGCCGGTAGGCATGAGAATGGTTGGGTGATTTATAATCCTTATAAATCAGATCAAACAGCCACAGCAAGTATTCCATTTAAATACAATACTTGTGATCATTTTGAATTGAATTGCTCACAATACACTTCTGGCGTAATAAAAGAATATACAGATAAAATAAACGTATATCTGACTAATTTTAATGAGTATGATTCGGGTTTAAAACTGGATGAAATTAAAATTTATGGAAGCACCACCGAGCCAACATATTCATATCAGGATAGAGGCAGTCATGTTTCCAGTTCCGTTTCAAAAAGTTGGTTAAATGGAGTTTTTACACTATCTATTTGGCACAATGGTCCATTGGATTTAACCATAGATTGTTCGGGATCTGCAATAAGTCGGTTAACATCATACACAGAATCAAATTTAATTACTCCTGATAAACCTGCAATATATGCAGGGCCAAGACAATATGAAGCTGAATGTTTCGATTTTAAGAATATTAACAAAATTGTTAGCGGAGGGCAACACGATGCAATAAGAAATTATACCGGACAGGGGTATTTGTATTTTGGAAGAAATAGCTCAGCAAGTGTACGGTATGAAGTACAGGCAGTACGAAAAGGTAAATATCAGCTTAAGACAAGATATTCTGCTGCGGCAGGATCTATAAGTAATATTGATATATATGTAAATGATAACAAGGTGGAATCACCAACATTTACCAAAACTCAGGATGCAAGCACATGGAATGTACAAGTTCAGGATGTTGAATTAAATGCAGGCGAAAATAAAATAGAGTTTAAAGCGAATAGTGCAGGTTCTTATGATTTCATTTTAGATAATATAGTTATTACCCAAGGCAGTTTAAATACTGTATATCATTTTGAAGATGACGAGGTTTCAACTAATTCAAAGGTACCGGCAGCAGAACTTATCCATGTACAAAGCGGAAGTGCCGGAGTTGTTTCTTATACGGATAATAATAGCCAAACCTCTAATTATTTTAAAACCTATTCTGCTGGATTATCCAATGGTACTGGAGTGGCCGATTTAGATATGTTTACCTCATTGGCTAAAAATTATTCTGTAGTTTGGAAGGAGTATTATACCACAACGGGTGCTAAAAAAGGAATGCTTCTTCGGGCAACAGGTGAAAACGGATCGTGTCCTTATGCAGAGGGAATGAAACAAGGATATTTGTTTATATCTCAAAATAATGATGATAATACGGTTACCCTTAAACCTTACATTGCTAATTCCGCTGATTTATCAGCCCAGCCGACCTATACCAGTAGTTTTAAAGTAATGGAAAATGAACCATGTTGGTATAGAGCAAAGGCTATTGATAATCAGTTTGTTTTTGAATGTTCTAAAGATAGTGTTGAATGGGAAGGATCTTTTGTATCTACCTTTACCGATCAATCATATCCTACAGGATCAACAGAAATTGTATGGGGCTTGAATTCTAATAATTTTGATTGGGGCATAGATAATATTACATTCTTGTCTGAAAATATTACTGTGTCAAAATTTTCTTTGGATAATTTTAAATATAGTCAAGGTCGAGGTCCATCTGTTTACCAGACATTTGCAGTTTCCGGGAGCTCTGTTTCAAATAACATTGAAATCACTTCAACAGATAATTTTGAAGTGTCCTTAAATCCAGATGAAGGATATGATTCCTATATAGAAGTTAGTGAGGAAGATGGAGTTATTCAGTCCACCCCAATATATGTAAGGATGAAATCAGGTCTTCCCGTTGAAGAAGTTGAGGGGAGTGTGTTTGTGAGTACAAGTAGTATCGATGTTGGAGTCGTTAGTTTAAAAGGAGAAGTAACTCCTCAGCCTACAGTCTTAAAATATAATTTTTCTGATGATGTTGCCACAACAACAGGAACAACACCACCAGCAAAAGATATTGTAATAGGTATCGGTAATAGTGCTACCGCCGGGGTTGTATCATATACCGATGCTGATGATATAACAAGTAATGTATTTACACCATATGGTACAGGGCAGAGAAATGCTACCGGAGTAGCTAACCTGGATCTTTTTAAAACAGATGCAACAGATTACTCTGTTACCTGGAAACAATGTGTCGGATCAGAAAGTTATAAAGTTGGTGTATTATTAAGAGGTGATCCTAATAATGTTGGTGGGTCTTCTTCCGGGTATGTTCAAGGAATCATGAATGGTTACTTGTTTATCGTATATACAGCCGGATATACTTCAGAATTCAGAATATATAAATCAACTTCAGATTTGAATCTTGCCATGTTGAAAAATACTGGTGTAAATACATTGCTTCCGGAATCAGGACAACCCATATGGTATCGTGCTTCTGTTTCAGGGAATTCAAGTGTATCATTAACTTTTGAATATTCTACCGACGGTGTTAATTGGAATGTAGGAACGAGCACTACAGATAATGTATTTCCAACTTTTAGTTCCGGAGCTTCTCAGATTGTATGGGGCTTAGCCGTTACAAATGTTGATTTTTATTTGGATGATATTACTTTTAATGGATTTACAGAATCATCAGGAACATTGCCTGAATTGATAGAAACATCAGTGAATTTATTGAGTGGATTTAACTATGTCGAAGAAAAGGGACCATCATTCAGTCAGCAATTTGCTGTGTCCGCGGAGCAGTTAACTGACGATGTTTTTATTGAAGCTCCAACTGGTTATGAAGTATCGATTGATGATTTACAATTTTCTTCGTCATTGACTTTGAACCAAAGTGATGGTCAGATTCCGGAAACTGATATATATGTTAGAATGAAATCCGGACTCACGGCTAATTCTTATATGGGTGATATTTATATTTCTTCAACTGGAATTTTAAGTAATGTAATTTCACTTTCAGGTATAGTGGAAAAAGATACAGGTATTGGTGATTCACCAGCATTGGGCTCAATACTTCTGTATTCGGAGTACTTTACTTTAATGGGCCAGAGAATTTATGAATTAGATAATCATGCTGGTATCTTCATTGTTCGAAAGCATTATTCTGATGGAACTATTATAACATCAAAAATACTTCTCCGAAAATAATGTTGATTTTGTGTTTATAATGAAAATTTAGTAACTATTCAGTCAGGCATTAAATTATAGCGATAGCACGTAGAGTGTCAAAAGGATTGTGAGAACTCTTGATCGCTGTATCTATAATAGATCGCTGTATGGCATAGTGCTTAGCACCTTCAAATGATTTGAAGAAACCGCTCACTTTCTGTTTGACTTTAAAGTTTCTTACCGCCCGCTCTGAGCCATTATTATCGGGAGGAACATCTGGATGATTTAAGAATGTAAATACATAGTCAGCATACCTGACCAATCTATTTTTAAAGGTAACAACTTCTTTTAGTGTTTCGTCAATCTGTATAGTCAGAAGCTTTGCAAACGCTTTAAGTATTTTTACGATCGCATCTTTATTATCCCAATTGTTAGTACGTGTTTTTAAGGCTTTAACAATAAGCGATTTCATCTTCGAAGCCCAGTTACTATGGGGATATTTTTGAATAAAAAATTCAAGCTCTCTTAGAAGATGCGCAGTACATAACTGATGATTACCTGCTTGCGTTTTAAAATAAGGTTTCCAACAATCTGTCACCAGTGTATTGTTTTTAAAACCTTCAGGCATAATTTCTTCAATGGCATCGTAACCACGTTTGGGGTGAACAGATAAAAAGGTGGATTGTGCATTTTGAAATACCCATGCCCAATGAAGTTTTCCATTAATATTAGTTCCGGTTTCATCAGCTCCCATAGTAGAATGAGCATGTACATTATTACGTATCTGCTCGTAGAAAGGTGTTGCTTTTTTAGCAAACTTGATAATCAAATGGTTTAAACCTCCGGTACTAATTTTAAGTCCTAATATTGCATTAAAGAATTCACGCAAGCGATGATAAGGCATGTACTGACGAGTATGCATGTAAGCAGCTAAAGCCTGGGTGTTTGTTCCATAACTCACAGGTGCATTTACATGATTAGGATAACAGCCTTTGTTGACCATTCCGCAACTGCATTGTTTATGATATACTCGATGTTCGGTAACTACTGGTACAATGGGAGGTATATCAATTACCTGACGTCTCCCTGCAAATGCGCCTTCAATATCTGCAAGATTATTGCCACAACATGTACAATAATTTGAACTGTGCTCTTTGATAACTGTAGGCTCATCAACCATCTTTAAAGTATTGCCTTTATGACCTTTTTGACCTCCTGGTTTTTTACCTGATTTTTTACGCAATGATTGTGTTCTGGGTAATTTAGGGAAATCTGATGAAGGTGGTTTACTGCTATTTTTACTATTCTTTGGCGTTTCATAATGAGAAAGACGCTTTTTGAGCGTGGCATTTTCTTCGCGAAGTTCTGCGTTTTCTGTTTCAAGTTTATCAACTCTTACAAACAATGCATCTAGTTTTTCTTCTATGCTTTTTTTCTTTCCCATGCAGATACAAAGATCGACATGCATACACTTTGTAGAAACTAAATCGATCTTTGTTTATCCACATTTTTCTGGAAATCAGCAATAGTTATCAACATTTTTCTGAAAAAATTATGTTTTTAGAATTACACTGAATAGTTACAAAATTTACATTTCCAGATATGTATAAATGATTTATTAGTTATGCCATTTAATAGACACTCTAAAAAGTAATCTGAGGTTAGAAATAGTGTGATAGGCAAAAGGGTGATCACGGGTAGTTTAATTAATAACCTGAGTTCGATATAAAATTAATGGCTCAAATCGCTTATAAATATTGAGTTTTAAGGAATGTTTGCGAAAGCATAGCGGGCTATGGTAAGCAAATATGACGCAGAAAATCGGTATTTATAAGTGACATTCATA
>JBNKRV010000115.1:0-5022 GCA_050296935.1 Marinilabiliaceae bacterium
TCGTCAAATAGTCCAAGTGGGTTAATGTTTTTCATCATTGATAAATTTATAGTGTAAAAATACCATTTTTACAGTGTAAACAACCATCAAGTTATTAACAAACAACACATTATATCAACAAATAGTTTCTAGAGATACCCATTAGATATTTTTTTCTCACCTAATCTATATCATAACTAATTATAAAATCGGGTCATGGACAATAAATCATGTCATTGCTATTTACTATCGACCGACTTTAGTGTTAATTTGTTGATTATCAGGTTTTATTCCACAACAAGCATGGCTTCCGTTTTAAAATCAGCAGCCAAAAAAGCTGGCATACAAAGGAGCGTCCACTTGCATATGTTACGACATAGTTTTGCTACACATTTGTTTGAGCAAGGATATGACATAAGATATGTACAGGAATTGTTGGGGCATAATAGTATAAAAACAACACAACGCTATACACACATTGTGAATGATGCCCTAAGAGCAGTTGTAAGCCCTTTAGATATAGTAATAGAAGATTTGAGAAGTAAAAAACGTGCCGGACCTGGCTGAAAGTATATTTCAATAAGAAAGGAAACGAAGAAGAACAACAATTATTTTGGAAAGGCTGAATAACAAAATGGTGGATTACTAATAGGTAACCCGGGAGACGGAGCTATATATAAATGAAAGTATTAGCCTGAATTATTTATGAATACATCAGGCTAGGGCAATCAAACAAAATAGTATATTTGAGGTATGCAATTTACAAAAAAATAGCCATGATTTGCACCAGTTTTAAAAGCAATTTAAACCAAGTAGGATTCATAACCAAATATATCCTGAATGGATATAGAGTCGTTAAATCAGATAGTTACAAGGGTATTTGAGTTGCCGTATAATAGATATAAACACAATGACGCTATAGATACGTTATGCACAAGCTAAAACTGCGTAATAGTTTGCTATATTAGTTTAAAAAATAGATTATGAATAAAGTATATGATTGTATTATAATAGGAGGAGGTCCATCTGGACTTGCTGCAGCTAATATATTCTCAAAATCAAGCCTTGATTATAAAATTATTGAGCAAGGAGATTATTTGTATAAAAGAAATCGAAATAATCCATCTGATATAGTTTCAGGCGTTGGTGGAGGCGGTTTATATTCTGATGGAAAACTATCCTTTTCTCCATCAGGAACAAATTTGTATAAATTAGATTCACAATTGCTTGAAAAGTCATATAATTTTCTAGTAGAATTGCTAGATAACTTATCTATTAATATCCCATCATTAAAAGAACTTAAAAAACACGAAGTCGACACTAATTCTGACTGTTTGGTGAATAAAGAATATAAATCTATTGTTTTGTCAAACGATGAATTATATAATTTAGGATATTACCTGTATGACCAAATTGAAAATGAAAGTCTACAAATCAACACAAAAGTTACTAGCATTCTAAAAGATAAAAATATCTATAATATAAAAACTACTAACTTATTAGACAATTCAAAAAATACTTTAAAATCTAGAAAGGTTCTTTTTGCAGCGGGAAAGTTTGGAGCCAATAATATTAGTAACTACATAGGTGTAAATTGTCTTGAATATAAAAAATACGAATTCGGGTATCGATTTGAAATGCAAGAGGAAGATTTCGATTTCAATAATTATACACAAACGGATTTAAAACTAATTTTTAATGGAATTGATGAGCATAATGAGGAATTTAGAACATTTTGCTTTTGTCGTAAAGGAGAAGTTATCCATGGTAACTTTGAAGGAATAGACACATACAATGGCATTTCAAATAACATCAATTCTAAGAAACTTAATTTTGGATTGAATTATAGAATTAAATCAGAAGAACACTATAACGAATACGAAAAAGACTTTAAACTATTAATACGTAATAATGGTAAACAATGTATAACAATTAAAGACTTTGTATCTCATAATGTGCATAATATACCTGACTCTATTTATAATTCTTACCTTGAATGTTTAAATAAATACTTTCCTAAGTTAATCGAATCAGACACAAAATTATATGGCCCAACATTCGAGTATTTTGGATATTATCCTGAATTAAATGAAGAATTAAAAATAATAAGTGAAGACTTTTGGTTTGCGGGAGATTCAACAGGAGATTTTCGTGGATTAATACCAGCACTTGTTAGCGGATTGATATCAGCATATTCAATAATTAAAAAAGAGAGCAAAGATAAGGACAAGTTATACGAACTAGTACGATTAAAACAAAGTTCAACAAAAAAAACAAAAACTATATTTACTGCTCAATCCAAGAAGTTTTTTTATTGTAAAGATGTAATATGCGAGTTTGTATTTGACAATGGATATATACCTATTAATCCATTTCAAGTATTTGGGTATTTCTTAAATGATAGAGTTGATAGACATTTAGTTAGAAAGGGTAATAACGAATTAATTAGTCGTTGCGATGAATTATGGATTTTTGGTCCAATTGCAGATGGAGTACTATTTGAAATTGCTAGAGCTTACGAGTTAAAAATTCCAATTAAATTCTTTTCGATAGGTACTTTGGTTCATGAAATAAAAGAAATTAGCGATTTATCGAAACTTGTTTTTGAGCCTGAAGTGTATTCTCAAATTGGTAAAGAAAACTTAATTAACTTTATTTCTAAATACTATGTTGAAGATGATTCCAAAATTCAACAATTAAAATTTGGTTTTGACAATTTAGATGAATAAAAATAAACCTATATACCTTCATTTCTTAGATAGAGAATTAAAAAGGACAGAGAATGCCATTTATAATGATAATTTAGTTTTAGAGTCAATAATTACCTCAGTTTTTGCTTCTTTCTCATATTGTTATAGTAGTGCTTCTATTGTATTTGAAAGCAGTAACGTATTTCCAATATCTACTAAATTGTTATTCGAATTAGAAAAATTCGAATTTGTCCGTTTGATTACAAATGAGCATTCTTTTGAAGAGTTCATTTCGACTAGACGAAGCATATATTCTCATAAGGCTGATAGATATCCAATGTATTTTGACGGAGCTACAGTTGATTTATGGCCTAGCAAACCTTTGTTGACTTCAGGTTCAACTACTAGAATACTTAGAAATAATCTAGGTGAATTCTTAGACAAGACAAATGACATTTCAAATGTTTTAAGAGATTCTATACCTAAAAGTCTTCTAAATACCATTGATAAAAGGCTAACATCTGACCGTAAAAAAGCCATAACACTAGACTTGTTTTTAAAGCCAGAACAATTCCAAGATGATTTAATAAGGCGTAACACTGGTAGAGTGATTTCATATTTTTATACAAAAAGATATATAGACCTGTTTGGTGGCGATATTTTATGCGGTCTACCTCAGATTACTTTTTATGACCAATTATCATCAGATTCTTTTTTAAATAACTCTTACTTAATTCAAACAATCCTCCACCAGCTTTGCATACCCCAATATTTTTATCTAAATGGTACTTTTATTATAGAAAAGTTTATTCAGTTTATTAGTCATAATGTTTTTAAAAGCATCCAAATTGAACTATTTTCTTTATTAAGCGGTCTTAAGTATCTGAATGAAAGCAATAACCAATGTGATATAGGGAGATTATACAAGACTATAATTAACACGGTTCAAACACCAAGTAATTTTATTAGAGAGAGTCCCAATGTCTTTTTGTCTATTATTTATGCAAAACTATTTGAAGCTTCATCAAAGCTTTCAAACCGAGAACCATTGTTTTTAAATGAATATAAAATAACTAAAAATAAAATGGATATTACTAAAAAAGTACTTATTGTAACAACAACAACGGTTGAGGCAAAAATAACAATTCAGGCATTAACGAATCAGGGGCTTACTCCTACAGCAATTCCATTTGACAAGAACACAATATGGAATTTTGGCTTGCTAAATGGTTCTGAGATATTCTTGATGAAAATTAGTGAAATGGGCTCAATGAAACCAAGTGGCTCTCAATTATCAATTTATGATGTTATTAAATCTCTAGACCCTGATTTTGTTGTGATGGTTGGTATAGCATTTGGCCTTCAGAAAGATAAACAATCAATTGGTGATGTTCTTGTATCAAGAGAACTTCAGAACTATGAGTCCCAAAAGAAAACAAAAGATGGAGTAATTATTCGAAGTCATAAAATACCTGCTGGTGCAACTTTGCTGGATAGGTTTGATAATTCTTCATTACTATACAATTCTGTGGAAATTGAATTTGGTTTAATAATCTCGGGAGAAGTTTTATCTGATGAAGAAAATTTTGTAAATGAGCTAAAAAGTAACTTCCCTGAAGCAATTGGTGGTGAAATGGAAGGAACAGGTTTACAAGCAAGTTGCCATCGGGATAAAAAGGAATGGATACTCGTTAAAGGAATCTGTGATTGGGGTTTTAAAAAATCTAATAATAAGAAAGCAAATCAGTTGAAAGCAATTCAGAACGTAAGTGACTATTTAGTATATACATTAACAAACTTTAAATTCTAAATGCCAGTGCATAACAATGTATAAAAAGTATATCCGAACGAAAAATAAATAATTTATAACAGATTATATTATAGCAATATACAGAGCTTTTTAAGAGGGGTTTAAAAATTGCCTATCATACATTTTACTATACTTTTTGACGCAAAATAACGGAGAAAAAAGAAATTAATTTTTTTTGATTTTTTTTCAATCAAGCCGTTTTTGCCTTCCATTTTTATTTCAATTGCATTCAATTCGGTTTTTTCTGCTAATAAATTAGTTTTGCAGCCAATGAAAATTATTTACCACAAAATTTTTGCTTATGGTTAAACTCATTGGTACAACGAAGAACGGCAGAAATAAACTTATTCAAAAAATAAGACTTATAATATGATGTAATAACACAACTTTCGATTGAGCTTGAGAATAATCATAAGCCATTATTTTTTAACATTTTAAAAGAAGCTTATGATGATAAATCAGAAAATTGTTGCGGAGAACTTTGAAAAGGATTGCCTTGCTGTATTTGAGAATTTACTGCAAGGCTACAGGAAGGCGAAAGAA
>JBNKRV010000116.1:0-3699 GCA_050296935.1 Marinilabiliaceae bacterium
AATGTCCAGTAATCTTTTTTATAAATCGAATTCCTTATTCCCCATGGTGTAGAGAACCGCCTAGTACGAGACCCGTATGCTAGGTGCTGTGAGAGCTTCTCCACTAGGCTTTTTGCCTAGTGGCTGGCTACTCGATTGTATCCATAAACAGCCTCAATGCCAGGCATAAAGTTGTAATGCCATTGATTTCCGTTTGTGTATGAAAACTCTTCATAGTTACAATAATGGTAATTGGAACCAATAAATGTTTTGCCTGTTTTCTTGTTAATATTGACTTTATAAAGTGTTGTCAATCTGTATGCTGATATCCCGGTTAGTAAAACACCACCTGGCCGGGTCATCAATTTCAATGAATCCTGAATAATTCCATCAGGTTTTTCATCATGATCGGTATTCATTTCCTGAGAAACAGGAAAACCTTTTTCTTCCAGTTTATTCCTTGTACAATTGATCAGGGTAATGGGTAATAGAATTAATGTTAGTATTTGAAAAATATTCATCGTGATTTATTTTGAAGGTTTAATTTACTTTTTAATATTACATTAGGTATCTGAATTTAGGGGAGCTACAAACCATTAATAAAAGTTTGCTAATCATCATCAGCCCCCAGATTAGGCTTCTTTTTAAGTCGATATCGCGACATTTATGCGCTTTGGGGGTGATGTTAAATAAATGCGTAATCTCTTTCCCTGATAGATATATTTTAATATAAGCACAATTTTTTTGTTCATTAGGGGGTATGTTCAGGGTATTCTGAATCCAATAATTCAAAGAAACGAGGATGTGCTTTTTCGAAATGAAGTTTAAAGTTTTCCCGGTCTCTATCCAATTCAATATTTTGCTTTATGATTCGTTTAGTCTTTTTCAGTTTCTTCATAAGTCCGGTTTTCCCAAGTGTTGATATGTCATATGGTTTTTCATCTATTTTGCTCAATATCGCATTTTTCTGTGACATATAAAGCGCTGGAGATGTTATTTCACGATTCCGGTGTTCTACCCTTCCTTCGTTTGTAATTCTTTAATCTTGCTGATTTCAGCAGAGGCTTTTAATTCTTTTTCTTTTCGTAATGATTCTTCTCCCTGAATTCTAGCTCCGGCAATCATTTTTTCTTTCCCTTCTTGGTATAATTTTTTTCTAAGATTAAGTCTGTTAACCAGCATTACAAGTAATAAAAGTGATAATATAACAGCAACAAAGCTATATTTTTCAATAACTTTTCAAGGTTTTTCTCCTGCTCAATAATTAAGCTGTCTTTTTTTAGTGACTCAATTTTCCTGCCTTTCTTTTCAGTGTCAAAACGGGTTGGCATTTCAGTAATTTACTTTTGTCTGGCTTCATTCAAAATACTATCCTTGCATAATGCATATTGCAGGTAGTGTTGCAGCCTGTTCTCAAAGTTACCTTGTAGAGAATCTGTTTTTGACAGAAATAAATAATTATCCTTCATTATCGATAGTTGGCTTATTTTTTTGCAATACGATTGCTGTGAATTAGATGCTTATTGGCTTTGGAATAATTTCTGGTGGTAAAATAGTTTATTCCCGGTTTGTTTTGAGCGGGCATTCATATCAACTTTCGGATAACTGTGTAATAAGGCCACGTAAAAAGCAGTTTTTGCCTGATCATTTAACCATATATGAGGTAGGAGCAACGTTATCGGTGACTGAAAATATTAAGCACAAATTGTTATTATCCATTATCTATGGAGCCGGATTGCGCAGGAGTGAAGCTAAGAATTTATTGATGGAAAACATAGATATAAAGCGAAGCCGAATCCTTATTAAAGATGCGAAAGGAGGGAAGGATTGGTATAGTTTATTACCCGGACAGGTAAAGATTTTATGCAAAATTATATTAGAGCATTTAAACCTGTTATACCAATTAAAACTATAAATGCGCTGGTATAATGCCGTGCTAAATTCAAGCTGCTTCAGGAACAATGTGAACTGGAAGTAGCATTTTGAATTTTATTCGGTATTAAATACTTATTTGAAGGATCAGATCCAGGCAAGCCTCATTCCACAACAAGCATGGCTTCCGTTTTAAAATCAGCAGCCAAAAAAGCTGGCATACAACGGAGCGTCCACTTGCATATGTTACGACATAGTTTTGCTACACATTTGTTGGAGCAAGGATATGACATAAGATATGTACAGGAATTGTTGGGGCATAATAGTATAAAAACAACACAACGTTATATACACATTGTGAATGATGCCCTAAGAACAGTTGTAAGTCCTTTAGATATAGTAATAGAAGATTTAAGAGGTAAAAAACGTGCCGGACCTGGCTGAAAGTATATTTCAATAAGAAAGGAAACGAAGAACAACAATTATTTTGAATAAGCTGAATAGTAAAATGGTAGATTATTAATAGATAATCCAGAAGGCGGAGCTATATCTAAATGCAAATATTAAGGCAATCAAACAAAATAGTATATTTGAAGTATGCAATTCACAAAAAAAATAACCATGATTTGCACTAGTTTTAAAAGCAATTTAAACCAAGTAGAATTCATAACTAAATATATCCTGAATGGATATAGAGTTGTTAAATCAGGTAGTTACAAAGGAATTTGAGTTGCCATATAATAGATATAAACACAATGACGTTATAGATACGTTAGCCTCTATTGAATCGCAAAATCGGAGGAAGAAGAGATTCAATAAAAAAATGTATTTTTGAGAAAAAATAAGTTATGAGCGATATTAAAGAAAAATACATCAATCCATTTACTAATTTCGGATTTAAAAGGCTTTTTGGAGAAGAACCTAATAAAGACCTTTTGATTGATTTTCTTAATGTATTACTTAAGGAACAACAAGGAGAGATTGTTGATTTAACTTATTTGAAGACTGAACAATTAGGAAACACAGAACTAGACAGAAAAGCAATCTTTGATTTGTATTGTGAAAACGAAAAGGGAGAGAAATTTATCGTTGAAATGCAGAAATCAAAGCAGAACTTTTTCAAAGATAGAAGTTTGTATTATTCTACATTTCCAATTCAAGAGCAAGCTCAAAAATCAGATTGGAATTATGAATTAAAAGCAGTTTACACAATTGGAATTCTAGATTTTGTATTTGATGAAGATAAATCAGATAAGAATAAGTTTAGATATGATGTCAAGTTGCAGGATATTAATACCAATAAGACGTTTTACGAAAAGTTGACTTTCATATATTTTGAAATGCCAAAGTTTAATAAGTCAATCGAAGAATTGGAATCTCATTATGACAAGTGGTTGTATGTTCTTAAGAATCTTCATAAACTAGATAGACTTCCCGAAAATTTAAAAGAAAAGGTTTTTGAACGTGTATTCGAAGTTGCCGAGATTGCAAAATTCTCTCATGAAGAGTATTTATCATATGAAGATAGTTTGAAATATTATAGGGATTTAAAGAATTCACTTGATACTGCAAAAGAAGAAGGAAAAGAAGAAGGAAAGATTGAGGTGGCTAAGGAAATGATAGCTGAAAATGAGCCAATCGAAAAGATAAGTCGTTTTACAGGTTTGACTATTGCGCAAATAGAAAAAATAAAAAACAATAAATAGTAATATGAGCGGTCGGCACGACCCAGCGATTATTCCAGGTTGAACTACAACCCGTTTTTAATACCAGCCAAGTATTTTAAGTGGGTTTTTGTGTTTTTTTATGGATATTGGAGACTATGTTTTGTCTTTGTTTTTGTGAGAG
>JBNKRV010000117.1:0-8481 GCA_050296935.1 Marinilabiliaceae bacterium
TTCATAGCTTTTCAGTAAATAATCGATTTACGGCTCTAAATTTTATCACCATAGCTCGCTATGTCTCAAAAATTTATATTGTAAATCAATCATTTACTGAATTTTGAGCTCGCTAATTTTAATCGAACTCAGGTTATAAAGTTTATATACAAAGCGTGTGAAAAATTCAAGCTGGATTATACCAGCGTATATGAGGATTTGGATTTTGAGCAACTACGCAGTAGTTCAACTTTATAGACGAACACTATTAAAATACTTTTACAGTAACATTTTTAAATCTTATGCGTTAGAAGTTAAAGCCTCTTTATTCAGGGTTAAGGTTAAAATCACTTAAAACGTTAATTTCATGTTAACGCCTCAATTATTTGCTCAATTAATAATTTGATTTATTAGATTTGTGCATTACGGTTAAATAATTCACAAAAAATAATTAATAATAAAACCAATGGCTGAAGATAAACCTATAACCAAATCATTAGAGGTGGTTTAATTATCATAGCAAGCCATTAGATTTTACTAATTTTTAAGAAAAATGAAAAAAATTGCATTTGGATTAATCACCTTTTTCTGTTTAGTTAGTTTAAAGGCACAACACAGTAAACCTAATTTTTCGTTTGACAATACAATCCATGATTTTGGAAGTGTTGAAGAGGAAAAAGGACCAATTTCACACGAATTCTCTTTCACAAACACAGGTGGTCAACCCCTGGTAATTCACAATGTTAGAGCGTCATGCGGATGTACAACCCCGGAATGGAGCAAACAACCAATTCCTCCGGGAGGTAAAGGATTTGTAAAAGCAACATATAATCCCCAAAACCGTCCGGGAAACTTTAACAAGACAATTACCATTACTGCTAATACAGAAACTCCTAATACTGTATTAAGAATAACCGGTAATGTTACCCCGAAACCCAAAACGGTTGAAGACAATTTCCCAAGAGAAATGGGAGATATAAGGTTAACGAGCAGTCATATCAGTTTTACTGCGATTGACCCTAAAGGAAGCAAAACCGAAGAGATTCGTTTTTTAAACTCTTCAGACAAAGATGTTAAAGTTGAATTTGAACGGGTACCGGAACATTTGACTATTAAAGCAACCCCTGAAATAGTAAAACCAGGAGCTGAAGGAGTAATCACGGCTACCTATAATGCGGCCAAAAAGAACGATTGGGGATTTGTTTATGATCAGATTTTCCTGATGCTTAATGGTGAAAAAAATTACAAAAACAGAATTAGCATTAATGCCAATATTCAGGAAGACTTTAACAAATGGTCTCCTGAGCAAAAAGCCAATGCTGCTAAAATAGAGGTTGATAACAAAATATACGAATTTGGTTCTATCCAACAAGGAGAGTCAGCTGAACACACTTTTGTTATTAGTAACGTAGGTAAGTCAGATCTCATTATACGAAAAGTTAAAGCATCTTGTGGTTGTACAGCAGTAAAACCAGAAAAAGAAGTTATTGCTCCAGGTGAGAAAACTTCTATTAAAGCAACTTTTAATTCAAGAGGTAAATCGGGTCGACAAAATAAATCAATAACGGTAATTACCAATGACCCGTTGGCAAGCAATGTTTTATTAAGAATACAAGGAACAGTTAATACCGACTCAACCCAAAAATAATTCATTTCCTTGCATAAATTCACTCATTGTTGAGTTGAGGGATAAATAATAAAAGAAATTCGTCAGAATAGAATTTTATTAAAATCATAAAACGGAGTGCCTTCATAATTAAATGAAAGCACTCCGTTTGTATATTTATCAAAGTATGAATATTGAGCCTTTACACATCTTAATCCATTAGAAAAGACACTATGCTTACCCGCATTCACATATTTTGATCAAACTCAGTTTAATACATTACAATTCTGAAATCTCAACAAACAATAAATTTTGCGAATAACTGATATTTTTAAAATAATTAGAATTTTATAGATCTTTAAATAATACCGGAATCAATTTTATAATGTAAATTCGCATATTAAAAATTAAAAATTTAGAATGCTGCACGACGATCACATAGAAAACGATCCGACTTATAAAAATCTGAATGTTAACAAAGGGGTTGATCAAGTACAGACTGTAAACCAAGCTGCTGCACAACGCTTTTTACAGAAGAAGCGCAAAACTCCATCTGTAGATGACTTTTTTAACGGAATAAGAAACGGAGATATCACCCTTCTAAGTCAGGCTGTTACCATGGTAGAGAGTTCCAGACCTGAACATCAGAAAATTGCACAAAAAATTATTGAGAAGTGTCTGCCTTATACGGGCAACTCTGTACGTTTAGGAATTACTGGTGTGCCGGGTGCCGGGAAAAGCACTTTAATTGAAGCCCTTGGAATGCACATTATTAATCAAGGAGGTAAATTAGCGGTATTAGCTATTGATCCAAGTAGTGAAAGATCAAAAGGTAGTATTTTAGGTGACAAAACCAGAATGGAAGATCTTTCCTCAGAACCCAATGCTTACATACGGCCTTCGCCATCGGCAGGTTCATTAGGAGGAGTTGCACGAAAAACCAGAGAAACAATAATTTTATGTGAGGCTGCAGGATTCGACACAATATTTATTGAAACAGTAGGTGTTGGTCAGTCAGAAACTGCTGTACATTCAATGGTCGATTTTTTCTTACTGATCATGCTGGCAGGAGCCGGAGATGAACTTCAAGGAATAAAACGAGGCATTATGGAAATGGCTGATGCCATAGCGATTAATAAGGCGGATGGTAATAACATCAATAAGGCTAATATGGCCAGAACAGAATACTCAAATGCCTTACACCTTTTCCCTCCTACAAAGTCAGGATGGATACCCCGGGTAAAAACATGTTCAGCTCTTAATATAACAGGAATCCCGGAATTGTGGGAAATGGTTTTAGATTATACTCAATTAACCAATAAAAACGGGTATTTTTCGAAACGAAGACACCAACAGGCACAATATTGGATGTTTGAATCCATTAATGAAGCTTTAAAATCAAACTTTTATCAGAATAATGAAATTTCAGAACTCATTGAGAGTTATAAAGATAAAGTAATTAATGATGAGATTAGTTCATTTTCAGCAGCTCATGAATTACTTAATAAATATTTTAAAGAAACAATTCGATAATTAATCAGTATGCAAGATGACAAACTTGCAATCATTTTAAAACAAACACATAATGAAAAATGTATTATTAACTGCAATACTAGCTATTGCATTTGTTGCTTGTCAACAGAAGAACTATAAGATTGAGGGGACTATTGCTGATTTGGCAGAAGGACAAGCAATTTTAAAAAAACTTGAAAAAGGACAACCTGTTTCTATAGATACAGCTGCAATTGTTGATGGAAAATTCACATTTAACGGAAGTGAAGAAGAACCTCAATTATATTTGATCTTTATAGATGACAACCGTATTCCTATTATGTTTTATGGTGAAAACAAGAACATTATAGTTACAGCAGAAGATGCTACTAAATTAAATGATGCTAAAGTGGAAGGCTCTCCTGTTACGGATATCTACACTTCTTTTATCGAAAAAATCCCCGGGAAAGAAAGACTTGAGCAGTTACAAAAAGAATATCAGGCTGCTATGAGTGCTTCTGATCAGGCAACTATGGAAGCGCTAAGAACTGAAGCTAATGAAATGATGGAAGAGCAAAAAGCTTATTTCATTCAATTTATTAAGGACAACACTTCAAATATTGTGGGTGCAAATATGGCTATGCAAGCTGCCTCTGAGTTCGGATATGATGAGTTTAAAGAACTTGTAAGCCAATTTGAAACCAATTTAGGAGACCACATGTATGTAAAAGAGCTTAAAAAAGCGCTTGAACCAATGGAAAAAGCAGCTGAGGCAGAAAAAGCAACTGCAATTGGTGAAGTAGCTCCGGATTTTACTTTAGAAAGCATTGACGGAAATCCAGTAGCTTTATCCTCATTAAAAGGAAAGTATTTATTAGTTGACTTCTGGGCATCATGGTGCAAACCATGTCGCGAAGAAAATCCAAATGTAGTTAAAGCATTTGCAGAATTCAAAGCTAAAGGATTTGATGTATTGAGCGTATCTTTAGATAGAGATTCAGCAGCATGGAAACAAGCCATTACTGACGATCAATTAACATGGAATCATGTTATTGATGCACAAGGTGACATCGCAAATACATATGGCATTCAGAGTATTCCTTTTACTTTATTATTAGATAAGGAAGGAAAAATCATTGCTAAAAATCTTCGAGGAGAAGAATTAACTAAAAAACTGACTGAGCTATTAAACTAGTCTGACTTTTACATAAGGATATAAAAAGCATCTCAAAATGAGATGCTTTTTTTTTGGTAGTCACTCTAAAAAGTCAAATGGACGCATCAATATTTAACACAATTTCTGGCATTCTTTATATATCTTTGCTACCTGTTATATAAACCACCAATTATTTTACAATTATCATCAATGCTTCAATATGGCTCTTGTTTCATTAAAAAACCTGAATAAATCATTTTTGTACAGAAGTATATATTTTCAGTTAGTAATTCGAATAACGATGCTGATTGCGTTATATACTTTGATCAGAGTATTGTTTTTTGCCTTTAATTACGATTATTTCAATAATCTGACCTTTTCCGGTTTTACCAACATTTTAAAAGGCGGCCTTGTATTTGACTTATCAGCAATCATTTACACAAATATCCTCATCATTCTGCTAAGTTCAATACCTTTAAAAATAAAATACTCAGAGATTTACCAAAAAACAACTCGTTTTATATTTATCTCTGTAAATACAATATGCCTGATAATAAATTTTTCAGATATCGTATATTACAATTTTACATTAAGACGAACAACTGCCACCATATTTGATGAATTCAGTAACGACTCCAATTTATTTAAGATATTCTATAATTCCTTATTTGATTTCTGGCCTGTAACTATTGCTGGAATAATTACAATAGCTCTATTTATATATGCGGAACTTAAAATTAACAAACCGAAGCATATTATCAGTTCCAACTGGTATTTCTATCCTGTTCAAACTTTGATTTTACTATTAATAGCTGGTTTATCAATTGGAGCCATGCGCGGTGGTTTTTCAGAGAGTACCCGTCCTATTACACTAAGTAATGCCTCAAAGTATGTGGAGAACAACAATGAAAGAGCACTGGTTTTAAATACACCTTTTGCATTAATCAGAACATTTGATAAAAAAGCGCTTAAAAAGGTTAATCTTGTTGATCAGGAAGAATTAAATAGAAATTACTCTGTATTCCATAAGGCATCTGAACCAGATACTTCATTATTTAAAAGCAAGCCCAATATTGTAGTCATCATTCTTGAAAGCTTCGGTCGTGGACATGTTGGTTATTTCAACCAGGATATACCTGATTTCAAAAGCTTTACTCCTTTTATTGATTCATTGAGCCAGCATTCATATGTATTTAAAAATGCGTTTGCAAACGGAAGGAAGTCAATTGATGCCCTCCCTTCCATAATGGCCAGTATACCATCTGTAAATGAACCTTTTGTACTATCTTCATACTCGGGTGACAAAATTAATTCTATGGCCAGTATTTTAAATGATGAAGGTTATTACACTGCCTTTTTTCACGGTGCGCCTAACGGCTCTATGGGCTTTGATGCGTTTACAAAACAAGCTGGTTTTCAAGATTATTACGGTAAAGATGAATTTAACGACGATAGTCAGTTTGATGGTATCTGGGGAATATGGGATGAACCGTTTTTTCAGTTCTTCGCCAATAAAATGGGTGAATTCAAACCTCCATTTATGACTACTATTTTTAGTGTAAGCTCACATCATCCTTTTCATGTACCTGAAAAATATGCAGACATTTTACCCGAAGGAGACCTTCCTTTAAAAAAGTGTCTGGCATATACAGATAATGCCCTTCGTAAGTTCTTTGAAAACTGCAAACAGCAAAGTTGGTATAACAATACTATTTTTGTAATAACTGCCGATCATGCATCGCTCACCAATGAGCCAAAATACAAAACCACTTCAGGTTCTTTTGCCATTCCATTGTTATTTTACACTCCGAACCCAAATACATTCGTTGGATTTAATGATTCTATTAACGCACAGCAAATAGACATCATGCCATCCATATTAAATAAGGTTGGGGTAAAACAGAAATTTGTTGCCTTTGGTTCAGACATATTTGATACCGATAAAAAGCATTTTGCTTTTAATTATCGAAATGGAATATATCAGGTAATAATGAATAATTATTTATTACAGTTTGATGGCAAAAAGTCTACTGCTCTTTATGACCTGAAAAATGATGAGCTTCAAAAGCACAACCTGATAAATGAACAAAAGGAAAAAGCCGCTGAACTTGAATTACACTTAAAATGTATATTTCAGGAATATTCTAACCGACTTATTGATGATCAGTTAACAGTAAATCCGAATTAAATAGTGTTGGGGCTATAAAGTTCAACTACTGCGTTGTTGTTCAAATCCAGATCCTCATATATACTAACCTGAGGTATGATTTTTACACGCTTTGTATTTAAACTTTATAGCCCAAACACCCGATTTTACGGACAAGTACTAAATAGAATAAATTTATTAAGCCCGCTATGCTTTCGCAAACATTCCTTGAAACTCAATATTTATAAGCGATTTGAACCATTAATTTTATATTGAACTCAGGTTATTACGATAATCCTAAATGTAATTTAGAATATTTTCAGTTCAATTTTAATGGCTTTTGATTCTTTCCTTTGCACCTTCCTGATAGTCGTGCAAAGCATCACCTCCTTTATTAATTAGTTTTTCAGAAGGGTCTAAGAGTTCTGCTGTATGAACCATATTTTGGGTTATCGATTTATTTGATGAATGGATTGTAATATCATCATACAGTCCATTGGCATAATCGAAACACTTATAATTCAACGAATCCTTTGAAACATTTATTATTTGATACATTTTTCTAAAAGCAGCCATTCTATCCCACTTATCAAAAACTGAAGGTGTATATGATTTCTTCGAACAGGACGATGTTACATAAACCGGAATCATAGCTCCTCCTGACTTATCTTTTGTATTATAACGTGCATATCCATGATCATGTCCCTGTAGAACCAGATCTACTCCATATTCTTCAAACAATGGCTGTAACACATAGTGAGAAGTCAGATTTAAACATTTTTTCCTTAATGAATACACCGGATGATGCATAATAACAATTTTCCAGCGACATGTTGTTGCTTCAAATAATTCCTTAATCCAATCATACTCCTCTTTAATAGAAAATGGATTACAAAACCCGTCTGTATCTAAAGTAACGATAAGTGCATTTTTATATTCCCAATAGCAGCAACGCCCCTTATAATTCTCTGGTCCATTTTGAGGAAGTGGAAAGTAATGCGTCCATCGTTTATCAATTTTTTTAATAATCCCTTTAAAATACTCATGATTTCCGGGGCAAGCAATAAACGGAATACTACAAGGTACTTGTTCTAATGATGCATACCATATATTCCAGTATTTTTCAATAGGGCGTTCAATCATATCACCTCCGAAAGCCCAAAAATCAACATCGGAATATTTATTTGCTAAATGTTGAAATATACCTTCATCATCACCCGTTTTTTTATCTTGTACATCTCCCAGGTATAAGAATGAAAAGTCATCAGACTGATTCCCCATGCGAAAGGAATACCAAGGAGTTTTATCATAGTTATTTTTAATTTGATAATGATAGATAGCACCTTGTGTCAGATTATTTAATCCCACACGATAAAAAACAGATTTGCCACCTTGAGTTTCAACTACAGTACCAACACCATTAACCTTAACAGTGTCAATAGTACCATCCATCACCAAATTCACCCAATTATCTTTAATGCAAGTATCGCTTCGCCAGGAAAGATTACGTTCTGAGTCTATTTGTTCTCCCACGCTTAACATTATTCTGTTAATGCTATTTACTGGAGTTTCAAACTCTGCTTCTTCTATATTTCCAAACCATATGTTCCACTTCCAAACAGAAATTACCACTAGTATAAGGGTAAGTACTACTAAAATTTTAAATTTCATCTCCACAAAATATCGTTAAACAACATCCATTATCATCCAGTTCATTTGTTTTTGGGATATGGATATTATTGTCTATAACACAAAAAAACAAGTAAAGTTTCATTTTTTATTCCATTATTCATACTGTTCCTGTCTTTTTCTAATACAATATCTCCACAGATCGTTTGAGATTATTATACCTTTTACAGATAATTAAGACATATCGTTTTCGTCTATAAAGTACAACCACTGCGTTGTTGCTCAAAATCCGAATCCTCATATACACTCGTAACCTCAATCCGACACAAAATTAATTATTAACCTGAGTTCGATTAAAATTAGCGAGCTCAAATTTCAGTAAATGATTGATTTACAATATAAATTTTTGAGACATAGCGAGCTATGGTGATAAAATTTAGAGCCGTAAATCGATTATTTACTGAAAAGCTATGA
>JBNKRV010000118.1:0-1979 GCA_050296935.1 Marinilabiliaceae bacterium
ACCGATTTGGTAAATATTTGGGGGTAAAATAAACCAATTTTTAGGGGGCTATCTGTATTTGGGCTAAACTTGGAGAGAGATTAAAATTAACTTTATCCTTAAATCAAAATAATATGGCTTAGTTTAAAAACTAGGATCAAATTAATAGGGCTTAGTTAAAAAGACCATATCTCACAGCTCTCCAAAACTCATCTCATTTATAGTTAGAAACAAGAAAAGTTTGTTGTACTTCAATCCTATTTTTCTAAAAGAACCAATGATCGATATTTTCAAAGTGATACATTATTATCCAAAGTAATCAAATTTATTGTATGCTCTATTTGTTTGTGCTCGAGGATTTTTTAGAAAAGCTGGTTGGTGGCTAACCGAAAAATTGGCCAATGGAATTTTAGTGTTGAGTTTTGTAACATATATTTCACTTCTTTGTACATAAAAAAAACAGAAAATTGTTTTGGATGAGCTATTCGGCTTCCATTTTCTCAAAAAAACTTCTGTTTAAAAAAGTCAAACAAATGGGGGTCTCTTATAAGTGATGGTTGTTCTTCGCATGGAAAAGAAACGTTTTGTCTCAATCATACAAGATATTGGAGGCTCAGAGTAAGGTACTTCATGCCAAAATTTCATTTGCAATTATAGCTATATACGAGTCAGTTTCTTATTTTCTAGCCCCGGTGCAGGCGGCAACGCATTGCTATCAGGGCACAAAGAACAATATGAAGCAGAAATGTGCATAGCCGTTTGTTCAAAGGTGCATTTATCAAAGTATTGTGCTTTTACTAGCCCATCAAACCCGTGCGACCGCACAGGCTAGAAATTTTAATACACAAATATGTGTTTCGAATTTGTGTACGAACTCAGATAAACATTGACTATTCCAGATAAGGAGAGTGTTGCATCAGTTTAGAATCACAAATACATATCGTTTGCAAGTAGATATGCCAACTTTACCATGAATATATATGCATTCTTCTGCCGTGTTGGGATGGAGGTTGGCTAAATCTCGTTTCAGAAAAAAATCATCATGCCCTAGTTATACACAACGGTTTCATATTTTCCTTCTATCTCATTTTACTCCCCCTGTCCCCAAAAAAGTGTGACTTTTGACCAAGTAAAGATCAAACTATTTTAAATTTGATTAAGTTTATAGAAAAAGTATAAACATTTAGAATATCACATTAGTGTCATTAGATTCATCATAAAAACTAATTTTATAATGTATTTATTTGATCTCATCGATGTTGTTGATAATCTTACCTATGCAATTAGTTAAACTTAACTTGTCTTGACTTTTACTATTTCAAAAGCGACATTTTTCTAGTGTGGCGGAGGGAGTACCTATTTTTTAAATCAACTTGAATGTGTCCATGAACTGATTAATTCTTATTAGTAATCAAGGTAATTTTGATGCATCTGTGTTCATGATGCACCAATTAAAATGTTCTAGTGGGAGCATGCATACGTGCGCTCTGCCAGTGCCCGCGCCACCATCTCAAGCGCACGTACCAGCCGCCACAAAGAATGCGCGGGATCGGTGGAGACGACACCAGCCGATCGAGCTTGCTAGACATTATATAAAATACGTATCTATCATCGATCAGGAAGTTTACGACGTGAGCAAAGCTCCTCTCGATCGACCATGTGGTTCCTACTCTGGTTCTTTGCTTCGTTGGCCGCCATAATCGGCAACGGCCACGCCGGTGACGACGGACGCTGTGAACCCGGCACGCTGAACGAAAGTAAGGTAAAAGGTAAGATCGTGCTCTGCCACCATTCTGACGGCGACACGTCGAAGACGTACAAGGCGGACGTGCTGAAGAGCGCCGGAGCAATTTTGGTCGACAGTGCCGAGGTAGCCGTTGCGACGGCCTACATCGACTTCCCGGTGACCGAGGTCACCTCTGCGGCCGCAGCTGCCATACATGGCGGGTTTGGGAAAATTCCCTTTTGCTTATAAAAAAACTTGTATTTTTCTTTTGACC
>JBNKRV010000119.1:0-31897 GCA_050296935.1 Marinilabiliaceae bacterium
TTTACTTTGATTATGCTGAACGCAGCAATAATCAGGAACTAAACAGCGATCTTCTTCCTGAAAATTATTCAAAATAGCCCGCTATTCTTTAATGTGGAAACTTTATGATAGGACACATTGAACTCGCAAAATGCTCGTTTCATAATTTTCAGTTGAATCTCACTATTTATTGGCGGTCTGAAACAACGTTCTATCGAATACCTATATAATCTTGATTATATGAGATAAATCCAAAATTTTATGTCGAACTCAGGTTATTAATTCTTTAATCCTATTACATTAGAAAACACTCTATTCACAAACTGCATAAATAAAACTGTTCCAGCAAACAACCGAAGACCTGGCACCGCTGACTAAAAGCACTCTACTCATCCTCTTAAAATAAAAAACCATGCATTTTCGGTGCATGGTTTCCATAACTAATTAGTGATGAATTGTACTTTTTATTTTGTAATCAGATTAATGTCATTCATTAATTGATCTTTATAAGATTTTCCGATAGGAATTACTTTTGAACCAGCTTCGGTTTTAATAACGACGGAATTATCCTCGATCACTTTAATTTTGCTCAGGTTAACAATAAAAGATCTGTGTACCCTAACGAACTTATCTGTAGGCATTTTATCAGAAATAGCCTTCATAGTAAAATGGATAGTATACTTATCTCTAAAAGTATTTACCACCACATAATTCTCCAATGCTTCTATCCAAAGTATATCTTCGTATTTAACGCGAACTAAAGAGGAATTGTTTTTAATAAAAATCTCAGAGCTACTCTTGGAAATATCCTCTTTCTTTTCATTTTTCTCTTTAACTTTATTGATGGATTTCAAAAAACGAGTATACGTTACAGGCTTCAATAAATAATCTGTTACATTATATTCGTATGATTCCAAAGCATATTTTTCCTGAGAAGAATAAATAATCACCTGGGGTAATACATTTAACGTTTTCAAGAGATCAATACCGGTCATTTCCGGCATTTCTATATCAAGAAATAATAAATCTATATCTTCGGAATTCTTACCATTCAGATAGTTGATTCCCTCAACTGCATTATCATATGTTCCAACTAAATTAAGCCCATCCGTTTTTTCAACAAATTCAGCTATTATCTTGGTCGAAAACTTATCATCATCAATAATTATACAATTCATGCGTCCCTCGTTTTTTTCAAAAATAGAAATTTTAGCTCAAAGTAAAAGGTTATTTTCAGTGTTTTTACATCATCAATTTACAAAAAACATGATTAATCAACAAACTTTTCATGTTAGTCTATATAAGCAACTTATTAGTCACAAATATTTCTTTTAAAAAACTCTTTCTCAATAAGTGGCGCACTCTTAACGGTTGCTCTAAGCCACTGTAATTTGATTAACTGCTTCTCCTCCCGGGTTAACTTCCAGTCTACTTTCTGTTTTCTTATTTGATGCGCTAAATGCTGCAATACCAACGCTGCAGAAACTGAAATATTAAAACTTTCTGTAAAACCATACATCGGAATGCGCAAAAACTCATCCGCTTCCTCTTTTACAATATCTGATATTCCCGTTAGTTCTGTCCCGAAAACAATAGCTGATTTTCCTTTTGAAACATCAAAATCATACAACTCAACATCATTAGTATGAGGTGTGGTAGCAACAATCCTATACCCCTGCTCTTTTAAAAGCTTAATTGCTGTAAGTGTATTATTTTCTTCTGTATTATATTTATTTAAGTTTAACCATTTGGATGAACCTAAGGCAACATCCTGATTTACTGTATATTTATTTCTATTTTCAATGATATGAACATCCTGAATACCGAAACAATCACACGACCTGAGAACGGCGCTGGCATTATGAGGCTGATAAATATCTTCGAGAACAACGGATATATATTTTGTTCGATCTTCAATCACTTTATCGAACAACGCATTTCTATTGTCGGTAATATGTTCACTTAAAAATGTAACTAATTCGTTTTCCATGATATCAATCATACGCTTAAAATTCATTTTTGTTTAATTCTAATACGTTTTTCTTCATGTTAACCTTCAATTAACCGTAAATCACAGAAAAATTCTTATATGGTACATTATTATTCTCATTAACTCTTTTTAGTAAAAAATGTTCATAGCATACATTTATTCTCCTATCTGCAGATATTTAAACCTGGGCTCGATTAAAATTTTTTCATACATTATTTTAAGCACTATGCACCACTCATGAACCAGTCTGCGCATACGGCTTTCCGACAGGTTACATTCTTCACATTATAGGATTCTGTTTTATCATCCTAATAAATGATTTCTGAACAACTATTAACTACCTGTAACTCTCTCCGTCTTCATGTAATAGCATCTAATTTTCAAAATAATCAGGTATTATGCCGATACATATTTAAAGATAAAACAATATTATATTGACATACAGCATTAACCTGAGTTCGATATAAAATTAATGGCTCAAATCGTTTATAAATATTGAATTTCAAGGAATGTTTGCGAAAGCATAGCGGGCTATGGTAAGCAAATATGACACAGAAAATCGGTATTTATAAGCGAAATTCATAGCTTTTCAGTAAATAATCGATTTACGGCTCTAAATTTTATCACCATAGCTCGCTATGTCTCAAAAATTTATATTGTAAATCAATCATTTACTAAAATTTGAGCTCGCTAATTTTAATCGAACTCAGGTTACTATTGTTTTTCTGAATTTATGTAACTATTTAATGACTACTTTATTGGTGTATTTTGCAGATGAACCGGACACTTCCACAACATACACTCCTTTTGCAAATACCTGTACTGAAGTTATAGCATCTTGTATTTCTCCGGCACTGATTAAATTACCAGATAAATCATAAATAGAATAGGTAGCATCACTAACCTCACTAACATTGATTAATATGTTATTATCAACGGCAATGGCACTTATACCTCCTTTATTATCATTTATAGATGTTGGTATTGTTGTAACAGGTTCAATATGAATCACAAATCGATCTGCATTTTTAGTAACCGATGAATAAAACTCATAACTTGATCCTGTAAACATTGCAGTAGTAATTCCCTCATCCACATCTTCCAGACTAACAATATATTCCTCATCAGAAAAAATATTTTCAGCTAACCTTATAGTATAGGTTCCCTCTGCCTGAACTCTATAGCCCAAACCAATAGAGAATGATTCGTTAATACTTGGAAATGTATTGATAGTAAAGTCACTGCCTCCGATTAATGTATATAGTTCAATTGCATCTACATTACTTCCAAATCTTTTTTCCGTATCATACTTATCTAATCCGGATAATGCATCTCCAACAAAAGCAATTACGGTTTCATCAATATTCGACCCGTTTTCACCTGAAAACTTAACATAGGGGAAACCAGCAGTTGCTGCTGATGCGCTCTTAAGGCTTGCCTTTTGACTTGCAATTGGTGGTGCTGGAAGTATTGGAATATAGTAAGACTTATCATTAGGAGTAAGACTGCTATTATCTATGGTGAAGATACCTGCGTTGATAGATTTTACCCAGAATGATTGTACTGATGGAATTTCAGAAGCATCGCCACTTAAATTAGTGCCCAGACCCAGGAATCCATTATAAGTTCCATAAGTATTTTCTGATGGCAACCATAGCCAAAAGCTGTTTTCAATATCACTTTTAAATGCATCGGAAATTAAATCCCAATCTATAGCTGACGGATATGGGTTTCCGATAAGATTCCACCCGTGGTTATCGATGTTGTTTTCTATCCCAACCTCTAACTCACCATTATTTAACGCTCCTGAGAACGAAAATTCACCTTCTCCCTGAACTAATAATCCTTCCATTGCAGGTACCGGATCTCCGAATGAATAATTATAATATTCACCAGAAGCTCTATTAACTCCGGTAAAATGATCCAACACACCATCGAAGGCATAAGAACCTTCCTCTACAACAGGAGAACTCATGTAATACCACTGATTTTGTGCGGGCAACACCTGTTCAACAACCTCTTTGGCTGCATCAGCTGAAAGTGTGCCATTGTTAATAAATGATCCATTTCCAGCTTGAGATGACTCAATTAATAAATCATTATCAACTGTCAGAACAATGCCATTATCCACAATTAAACCTGCCAATGATTCAATAACAACATAATCTAAATTCACATTGCTATTTACTGTTGCAACTGGTGTTCCCGTTGTGAATATTGCACCAGCCTCAGGTTGAAAGTCTTCCACCCAGTTCTGATTATCTGTAAAGTTCAACAGATCCCCCTGTCCTGTCCATATATTTACATTAGCCGTTTGAAAATCCAATACGTTAGGAGATGTTTGCGTATGTCCCACTGAATCAGACACCACACCCATTTCAATCCTATAATTAGTAGTTGCATCTAATCTCTCAACAGTATTAATCTGCACAAGCCTGTATGAACTATCTATTGAAGCTTCAAAACTTACTCCCTGAGATGAGGATAAATCTGTAAACGTTAATAAACCAGATAAATCTGAAGTGTATACATGACGATCATTTATCCAGATGGGTTCATTAAACACAATGGTTATTGAAGGATGAACTCCTGCATTGAAGTTACTTTCACCATTTCCCGGACTACTATAAGAGATCTCAGGAGCTGACTCATCTCTTGTTACAAACTCAGATGTATCAAGTAATGAAGCATTTCCATCAACATCCAGAACCGAAGCTATTGATAATTGATAGATATGGTTTTCACTTAATGTTTCGTTTGGCACCACTGAAATCACATATGTTGATGCATCATAACTCGCTGTAAATGCCACATCTGATACCGGAGGCTCAGGGGCATCGTATGGTGATGTTACACCTTTATTAATGGCCTCGAAGCTTATTAAAGCTGCTACAGAAGATGTACTGACTTCTTCGGTTGGGTTACTTGCAAGATATACAGGCTTATTGAAGGTTATTGAAACAGGTGCTGTTGTTGGCACATCCACACTTCCATCTACTGGATCGAACGATGCAACAGGAACTGATTCGCTTAAACTTAAAGTCGTAAACTCTACTCTTGTTGGACTAACCGTTTCAATATAATTACCACTCAAATCTTTAGTAACAACATAACACGCATAAGTCACTTCATAATCCAGACCGGATAACGGAATATCTAAAACCAAATTAGCTGTGGCTCCTAAAGAATCACTCAATAATCCGGCCTGAGCATTTCCATCAATCCCGTTTTTAACATCTTCAATAGATGGATCCGGAGCCGTATTTGATGTTAATACATAAAATACAGAAGCAGCTTCATCTACCTCAACTCTTAATGTGGCCTCTTTTCCAAGAATATTATTGATTGCCGGATAAGAGCTTAAGTACGAAGGTGCACTTGTATCAAAAGTAGTAAATGGTAGTTCTTCCACAGTAGATAACAAACCTCCTGCATTTTCAATAACCGCACTTAAATAATAAGTGGTTTCTGAACTCAATGAGGAAATATCAACATTTACTGTTTCAACAGAAGCCTCTGTAATAGCACCTGAAGCAGACCATAAAGCGGCTTCTGAATTAGCATTTTGCCCGTTAATTACCTGCTGATCCGTAACTCCCGTTGTGGCAGTCAATACTACATAATAATTACCTGAGTTTGAATCCCCTGTAAATACAGCATCCATATTAATGGAAATTGAAGAAGCATCCTGACCTGATAAAGCAGGATATCCGGTATTCCAGGCTGGAGAAGTATACTCAGTAGTAAATACAAAATCTGTAGAGGCTGTTAATCCATCAAATGCAACTCCGTTTAAATCAAGTATTGGTTCACCAATAAACTGCAAATAATATTCTGTTGCAAATTCGAAACTCAGATTATTTATAGTTAAGGTTCCTCCTGAGATTGACAAATCAGAACTTGTTGTGGCTCCTGTTATATCAAACCTGGCTAATTCTGTATCATCAAGTGAACTTGCTATAAGTATTTGTGCGCCAGCATCTGAAAAAGCTATATCAGTATCAAATACAAGTTCAATGGCCTGATTCACATCAACTCCATTTGAAGCCGAAACCGGAGTTGTGGAGGTTAAGGATGGTTTAGGATCACCAACATCTGCTGATGCAAAAATATAAGCTGTACCTTCGTTTGTATCCTGATCTATAGACAAATCACTTCTGTCTGTGTCCCAACGGGGAGCTCCAGTTAATGCAAAATCACCGGAAATACTTACAAACCAGCCATTCTGATCACTATTACCCGGATCATCGGCTATTAGCTCACTAAACTGCGTCCAGACACCTGTAGTATTATCACGCGTAAAGATGTACGCACTCCCTGTATCCGAATTTCCTTTATCAGAATGCCAGGCTCCAACAACTGCCTGACCGCCATCAATACCAACTGAAAAACCAAAATTATCACCTGAAGCACCATTGCCTGCCGTAATTTTTTGTTCCTGAACAAATGTTCCTGCATCATTTCTAAAAATATAGGCAGATCCGCTATCTCCACCTAAATCATCATCATTCATGGCTCCTACTATTGCATATCCATTTGTTAGATCTACAGAATAGCCAAAATTCTGACCATCGAGAATATCAGCTGGCTGAAGTTTTTGTGTCTGACTCCAGACTCCTCCACTCAATTGAAATACATATGCAGCTCCGGGAATTCCATCATCATCATTAAATCTATCCTCATCAGCACCAATTAAAGCTATGTTACCCAAAATACTTACACTCCAACCAAATTTTTCTTCAGCTACCGGAACATCAGGATGTATAATTACTTCATTACCCCATGAAGATGTTTCTCTGTTTAACTCATAAATATAAGCAGCTCCAGCATTTACATAATCCACTCCTCCATCATTGTAATCTGCTCCATAACAACCTATAATTGCATAATCTCCATCAATACCAACGGAAACACCATATCGATCTAATTTCCTTCTGTCACTTGCCAATAATTTAGCTTGCTGTGTCCAGGTTCCGTCATTGTTATTCACAAAAATATAAGCAGACCCGGTATACGTATCAGGATCATCACTGTAGGTACAACCCACAATGGCATGTTCATCATTAATAAATACTGAACGGCCAAAATGGTCATTTGCATCCGCATCTTCAGCCACTAATTTATATTGAAAATTCCAGGCTCCATTTTCGTAATGATAAATGAAAGCGGCTCCACCTGCAGTTACAGTTCCCTCATGATTATCAAGCAATGCGCTTACAATGGCATAATCGCCATTAATGCAGACTCCTCTACCATATTCACTATTTTGCATAATTGTAGAGGATTCTATCCTTTGAAATTGATTTATTGGCTGTGCATATAAGCTACCAACCCATAAAGCAAATGCTATAAAAAGTATTAATCTTCTCATATTGGTAATTTTTATTATTAATTTTCTTTTTGCTGAATAATGTATCCCTATTTACGCTAAGCACTCTTCGTTTTTACACTAAAATGAGTATGAAAATGATAAAACCGGATAATATGAGGATATGATGGTAACTCCCACTTTTAAACTAATTTATTCAAACGGAAACACATATCGTATTGGTTCCGGAATCAAAACATCGATGCTGACACCATTATTCCATTGAATACAACAGATATAAAATTATACCTGCTTACGTTTAATATGAATTCTCAAATAATTAACTGAAGTGATTTATAACTGGAAAACGATCCTGGTCAGATCTTAAAAAAATACACCTTTCGACGTTCTGAATGACATAACAAAAAGAATTATCAAACAACTTCTTAAAGATTACCTGGTAATTCTTTTAAAAATATAAACTCCTACTGATCCTGAAATACCATGTATTTTATAAAAAATAATTCCCTGGTTAATTATGTGTGAGGTTTTTATCCTGATGAAAAAAACCAATACTTCCGGAAAATGAAGAAAGTATTGGTTTTTTCACTATTCAGATCTATATATATAATTATTCACATTCGAATATTTTTGTATCTCCCGATACATAACCATCAACAAAGGACTCATTAACATCACTGATGATGCCATGTAAATCTTTAATTGAGTAACCGGAACTCAATCCTGCCAGAACTTTATTTGCTTCAGCAAGAACCTCAGCTACGGTCATCCCTTCAAAACCAGTCATATCTGAAAACACTAAATCACCCAGCAAGCCTGTACCAAAAGAGAAGTTTGGATCGTTCAAATCAAAATTGACCGAAAGCGTTAATGCTACAATATGTCCGGCAAAGGAATTCTTTAAATCTTTCTTTCCTGAAGGATTCACATAGTCCATTGACAGAGCAGCAGGGGTTCCTCCTGAAGGCAAGAAGTTCTGAACATCCATTGCGGATTCTAAGGTCAGAGTATATCCACTTGCATCACCCACAACTAATCCATCCGGAAACACTTCATCAAAATGAGCATCTCTATAACTAGCCGGGTTATTTCCTGCAGCTTTTGCTCCCCAACCACCAGGTGTTTGAGTTCTGAATATCAATTCACAATCGCATTTTTCAAAACAATATTCCAGATAATAATCCGTATCTTTTTCATTTGTATTGGTTACATACCACCATCTGAAATCTCCCTGATACACTCCATCAACGAAATAATGCATTCTTATTTTGATGTTGAATTTTAAACAGTCAGTCCATCCTGCTTCTCTAGGGATTTTATAAAATATGGTTTGCGGTAATGAGGAGTCATCTGAATTCCATTTTCTGTATGGATAGTCTCTATAATTTTCTACATCAACATCCGGATCACCGATATTCCAAAATGTAAAATAATACGCTTTAATAAACCATCCTTCATTACCTTGAATAGTAACATATAAATAATCTTCATCATTACTTATGGTAACAAATCCGGCATCAAAAAATTGAAATGTTGAAACCTCTCCACAAGGTACATAACTATCGTCAATTACTTCTGTTTTAAGAAAAGAATTGCCTTCATCCTGCGGTGTAACTTCTATACTCTTATCACACCCTGTGTTAACTCCCATCATCAAGGCCATTGCCATGATTCCCAATAATATCTTTTTCATAACCTTTAATTTATATTTTTATTTTAAACCAAATTTATCGCAGGCTTATGTAAAAGTCAATGTATATTACACCAACAGGATAATTTAATACACCAATACACTTTGGAGAAATGGCAGTCACTTTTAAACACAAATATGTCTGATATTACAGAATTAACAAATCAAATAAAACACAACAAAAACAAATATACACACCACTATATCAACTCAATACACTCATCAGTACGACAATAAAAAACCCGCATCAAATTTCAATATTGTGAAATTATGATACGGGTAAATTATTAATTGTTTTACAAAAATGTTAGTCTTTCAGAGCAAATACATCATTAACATATTACTATGATTTACATACACTTACTCCTTAGTAACAAGTATTTCAGTACCTGAATTTCCTCCTAACTCAACTCTATAAATTCCTGCCTCTAATGAATTCAACTTCAACACCAATTTGTTTTTACCCTTTTTAGCAGAACAGCTTTGTGTAAGCACAGCTTCATCCATATCATTATAAACCGTTATTGGTACTGTCATTACTTGTTTACAAATAAATTCAATGGCAAACAGACCTGTTGTTGGATTCGGGAAATTCTTAACCACCTTAACATCCACAATAATCTCCTGTTTCATAACAGGACAGGAAAGTGTTGAATTTCCGTTATTTAATCTAACAGTATAATTTCCTGCAGGTAGGCTTTTAAAGTCAAAACTGATTTTATTATTTTCTCCCACGGTTGCCTGTTCTGTTTTTTGTAAAACCACCTGATCCGATTCGTTTACAACCTCTGCTGTAACAGTTGCATCTGATGGTGAAGAATAGCTAACCTCAAAATAATCAATAATCGGATTTTCTGACTGATTTAAAATTTCAAAAGCAAAAGTTGGTTCAACATCCCGTTTATCAACGCTACATGTCACAACTTTACCTCCATTAGATAATGCTATTGTATAGCTACCCTCAACTTCACCTGACAAATCAACAACCAATTCATTACCCTCACCTACAATCGCATTATCAGTGGAAGTAAGCACCTGTTGTCCGCTACTGTTTTGAACAGTTACATCAACATTCCCCTGCACTGGTGAAAAATAGGTAATTGTTACGGACTCATAGGTTGGATTGGGGCTATAGCTTAAAATTTCCAGTGTTCTTGGTGGAACATAGCTAAAAGTACTACTTGTTTCTGCTGTACCACTGGTTAAATTAACGGAATACGTTCCTTCCAAACATTCGGAACATAGTTCAGGAATATTAAATTCAAAACCTGTACTTACATTAGAAAGACTTGCTAATACTGTACCTGATTGATTTGTAAGCGATGCGTTAACCTGACTACATTGTCCGGTAGTTGAAAAATCAACACCGGCAATACCTGTAGACTGACTATATTGAATAGATCCTATTGATACACTACACTCAACAGGAGTTGGCTCTTCTGTATTTTCAAGCAAACCATTTCCAACGTAAATTTCCAGGTAATCACCTTCAATATTTGAACTACTAGCCCTGATGATAACGACTTCATCGGTATTATCAGCAATAAATTCTACAGTTGCCATTCCATTTACAGCAACAGCACTGGTCTGACTTAAAGAACCTGATCCTTCAACGGTAAAATTGATTGTATTATCTGCGTTAGTGGCTTTACCATTTGACAGGTCGGTGAGAAATGCCTGAATCGTGCAACGACCTCCGAGTGGAATACTTGGATAATTGGCTTTAAGAATTATTTTTTCAGCTTGTTTACTTGAAGTCTGGCCGGCAATCGTAAGGTAATTTGTTGATTTACTAACATTTTGTTCTTTTATCCATACCCTTGCAGAAGGGTGAGAGGGTTTGGTTATAGGAATTGTTCGTGTTGGTGTACCACTATTACCAGTAGGTGCGCTCACTGAAGCTATTCGGTTCCAATTATTACCCATATCCAGTGATTCGTAAAGAACAAAGCGATCCCCATATGCTAACATTCTTCCATCTTCCCATTGTAAAAACGCCGGACTATCATCAATATCTAATTGTGAGCCTCCGCTATTTTCAACCCATTCTGATCCATTATAAACCCAGGTTTCATCTACAATCGGTTCTCCCTGATCGTTGGCTGCAACGGTATGGGTATAACCAATAGCTGTTTTGTCTGCCTCTGTTGGATATACGAGACAATCTTTCGAATCCATTTCCGGAGAATCCAGAACAGTACCCAGATCATCTCCATGCAATGAATAAAAGTGTCCGTTACCTGGTTGCCAGATGGCATGATATAAGTTTTTATGATATTGATTGTGGCCTTCCGGTCCTCCAGCTAATATATACACAAAATGAAAACGTTCCGGAACACCCGGCCTTCTTGGCTCCACTGTAATCTGCCCCACATAGGTTTCATTAATAAGGTCATCGCGAATTGGAGTTATAAGAAAACGAGCAGGTTCCCAGGTTTCTCCTGAGGTTTTTGATACTGTAACAGAGGCATGTCTGATATAATCAACCGATGTTGATTGACGCCAAAATAGATAGATAAAACCATCTCTACCTAATAGTGCTTTGGGATAAGCCGGTTTTAATTTACTAAAATCTGATGAGCCAACTGCTGCTTCACTTGTTATGTCACGCACATCCCACGACGAAATATCATGTGGTTTAGATGACCTGGCATACCAAATATTTGTAGTATGCTTCGAAAAAAATACGTGAATATATCCATCAGGAGTCTGAACCAACTGTGGATACGCATATTTTGCAGAAGTAGAAGTCGGACTATCTGCAATTTTTACCGGACCACTCCATGTATCATTATTGTTATGATCGCAAACCATGGCATAAATATGTGAGCTTTCCCCCAAAAAGGCCACAAATGTTTTATTTGCCTCTAAATCATAACTTCCTACAGACATCGGTCGCATAACCGATCCATCCAGCCCCTGTGCAATATGGTTAGCAAACCATTCCTGGGCTGAGAGTTGCATAACGGTACCGATTAATAATATAATCGATAAAAGAAAAGTACGACACCCAAAGTGAATGGGCTTGCCAAACCTTTTACAATTAAATTTAAAATTACTTGTTGTGTGCATTGATCTAATATTTAACGTGTTTGATTTATAACGACCTTATTTGTACGAATGTTTCAATTTACCTCATAAATCATTGATTTTCTTAAACTAACACAAATTGTTTTTATAAAATCAATTCATATAAAAAATACAAACATTTACCTTTTATCGCTTATTTTATGCAGTAAACTAACAAGTTATAGAATTCTGTATTACACTTCAAGTTTTTATGGATAAAAAACAGGAAACAAACTAAACGTTTAAGTATATCAGCTAAACTTTAAACCTAAATATTACGAACTGATTTGTCTGATTCAGCATAACTCAAATGAATTTCAGACTGCGCTAACATTTCGAGTACATCCTTTGACCCTTTGGCCACAATAGGCCGGGTTTTAATATCAAACCGGTAATTCATTTTTTTCAGAACAGTTTTAAGGTAACCATCAACAGCTAATGTTGATATAGATGTAACTCCTTTATTATATAAGAAACTTTCGACAGCCAGAATTAAATCCGGATAGTATTTTTTGTCGTTATCATTAAACAGAGGAATATGTATTAACTGCCCTCGACTTTTTCCGTTCTTAATTTCTTTCATAAAGCAAATCACCGGCCCATACTTTCTGCCCTTGATATCCACCTCAAAAGCCTGCATTTTCATACCTGGATTATTTGACAACCACAATAAATGATCTCTGGATATAGGATTATAAAATCCTTTCTCCGGTTTTTCATACTTTTCCGGATCGTAATCATTTATTTCTTCAAGTACTAATGAACTGGTATTCCTCTTAAACATCCAGATAAAAACATCTGTAGCAAACCTAAACAGATCTTTTATGCCAATTTTATTCAGTGTTTTTAAATAATCAAATGGATGAAGTACTTTTCTCGCTCCAATCCCTTCCTCTATTTGACGAAAATTAAGACCTTTAAAAATATTCCTCATATCATCAGAGCCATCCATACCCATATAAAAATCTGCCCCACTCAGCACTTTAAAAATCAAACGCATTCCAACAAGTCCTCTGCTCCCTTCAGACACTTCCCATGATAAAGGAATAATTCCGCTTTTAACCTGTCCGTTAATTAAATACTGATTTTTAACGAAACCAACAGCTCCAACTATTTTACCCCCCTCTTCTGCAACATAACCACTTCTACCTTCAACTGCAGGATGCCCATAAACCCAACTAAGCAACTCTTTACTTTTTCTTTTAGAAAAAAGTTCATATAACTGGTCTATATCATTAGGTTCTATTTGCCGAACATTGAATCCCATTGAAATTATTTATTGTTATAAGTCCATGAACTAAAAATAGATGAAAAGGCATTATTGATTTCATTTTATTGATTAAACAATTCAATACATTGACTAAATTTCAAATTGACGGAATCTGTTATAATCTCACCATCATCCATTAAACAATCAGCTTGCCTTTGTCATTTTTAATCTATAAAACCTCCAGCCTGTTCAGATAAAAAAGTAAATGTTTACCAACCTGATTTAAGGCATTAAGGTTTTAACAAAACTATGGGTATAGAGTTTATATTGATGATAATACGATCAGACCTTCAAACAAGAACCCCCGTTAATTATTCTTTAAAAATCAAATTAAACATATTAAACCCTCATCAATTACATGGCATTGATTTTTCTTGAATTTATACAATTGTTAGACAAACAAAATATGCGTTTCATCATATTATTTACATGAGTCAACAAAAGATTACTAATTTTAAAAGAAAAAATGAACCTCACTATAATTAACCGGACAATAATATTATTTGTATTGTCAATATTATTAAGCAGCTGTTTTTCTTCAAAAAAACTGCAATATTTTACGGAATACCAAAAGGGTAAGCAAAAATTTATTACATCAGAGAGTCACCCTTTATTGATTCGACCAAATTCACAATTGTACATATCAATAACATCATTTGATGAATATGATATTACTGTGTTGAATGGGGCAGATAACAACATACGAATAACTTCTCCTGAAACATTACAACTGGTAGGTTATACCGTTGATCAGAATGGCTTTATAAACTACCCGCTTATTGGCAAAGTAAATGTGAATGAAATGTCATTACAGGAAGCTGGTAAAATGATTGAAGATAAACTGGCCGGATATTTGAATTCACCAAGTGTTTCTGTCCGGTTTATTAATAAAAGCATTACGGTACTCGGAGAAGTAAATAATCCGGGTCGGATTTCTTACACAAAAGATCAGATTAATATTTTTCAGGCCATTGGTATGGCAGGAGATCTAACATCTGCAGGAAATAGAAAAAAAGTAATTGTACTTAGAAATTATCCATATGGTTTAGTTAAAGAAGTAATCAACCTTAAAAAGGAAGACTTATTGCTTTCTGATTACTATTACCTACAGCCGAATGACATCGTATATATTTCACCTACTTATTCTACTCGATTCAGAGAAGCGACTTCAACCTATTCATTAGTGCTGTCAACAATAACAACCGCTCTATTAATCTTTAACTATGTCAATTGATAACAGGCACAAGGATTTTAAAGATAAAACCATCTGTTTTGTGATTCCGAATTGGGCTACTTCAAGAGGAACAGGTGGTGCTGAGCTTCAATGTTATTATTTATCAGAAGAGCTTATAGCAAGAGGCTGGAAAGTAGAAGTGATATCTGAAAAGAAAGATAAATCAATAACGCTGGTGAATAAGAACTTCTTCAATGAGCAGATATCATTTAAAACCTTCAAACGTTCAAAATCTAATCTCATTACATTCTTCAGAATATTTTTAAAATTAATTTCCAGCCAATCAACTTATTATTATAACAGAACCGATGCCAGACTTTTAAGAGGCACTTGTGGTTTATACTGCAGATTATTTTCAAAGCAAATGATATTTGCGTTGGCAAATGACTCCGATATCATTAAAAAGAAACTGGCTTCAAAATACATATCTGCTCCTAAAAAGAATGTAATTACATATATACGCCTATTGGATTCCAAATTAGCGGATAAAATAACTAATAAATATGTATTCAGTGCAAAATATACACTAAGCCAAACCAACTTTCAAAAAAAGTTAATACTAGAAAAATTCGGAATTGAATCAACTCTGATCAGAAACAGTTTTGTTCCATCCAATTTGAATCATACGCCCAAAGAGAACATTATTTTATGGGTATCAAATATAAGACCCCAAAAGCAACCCCGGCTTTTAAAAGACTTAATTGAAAAATTAGATCTGGGTAACTGGCAGGTAGTATTAATAGGAAATTATAAAGGATATGAACATATCATTAATCAAATCAAACACCCCGGTTTTAAGGCTACCGGTTCGTTGGCTTTTGAGGAGGTGCTTACATGGTTAAATAAGAGTAAAATTTTAATAAACACCAGTTCTTCAGAGGGTTTTCCTAATTCATTCATTCAAGCCTGGTTTTATAAATTACTTGTAATCAGTTACTCATTTGACCCCGACAAATTGATTAAACAAAAGGGTATTGCCCATTGTTCCGAAGGAAACTTTACCAATTTTGCTGAAACAGTACAAGCTTACATCGATGGTAAAGAAGCAGATGAAATATGCAGTAAAGCCTATGAATTTGCCAATGAGGAATTTGACCTGAAGAAAAATATTGAAAGATTTTTAGTAGCCATTGAGGCTGTTTAAACCAAATTTAAAAATATTGATATGAGTATTAGCCCAGAAGAGCAATTAATTGATAACTCAGTCGACTTAATTGATATATTAAAAGAAGCGAAAAAGAAGTGGTATATCTATGCCATTTCACTTGCTATATTTATTGCCTTAGCCTATTTTTACAATAATACTGCAGTTAAAAAATACAAGGTACTTTCCACTATTTTAATGCACATAAAAAGTGAAAACAGTAGGGATAACAGTGATTTTTTATCTACTAACAGCTTAAATTATTTTGGCAGAGGAACCACACTTTCAAATGAATTATTAACATTAGGTTCCACTCCTTTAATTCGCAAAGCCATTAAAAACATTGACTGGAAAGTATCTTATTACGAGAAACAATTCATCAATTACGGCAATATCTATGGTTTTTCACCCTTTAAAGTTGTTATCAACGAACAACATCCACAAATAATTGATACTCAAATCAAATTAAAATTTATTGATGAAAATACTTTCTGGATACAAACAGAAAACTCAGATGTAAACATTTATGATTACTCTATTGATAAAACCATTGGTAAAACAGCAGAAATACGTATTGATACCATTGGAGAAGTGGGGCAGATTATGGAAGGTGATAATTATAGTTTTATAATCCTTTTTGAAGAAGATAAATTTGAACCCAATATAAAAGAAAAAGACTTTGCTTTTAATCTTAATGGTCTTGCTCAGCTTTCATCTCAAATAAAAACTGAGCTTACCATTACTCCTTACGACGTAGAATCATCAGTTATCAATATTGAAATCAACCATTCAAGTGCCCGCCTTGCCATGGATTTAATTAAAGGTTTAACAAATGAATACATGAAATCAAACCTGGAAAAGAAAAATCATGCAGCATTACAAACAATAAATTATATCGACAGGCAGATTGGAAATATTAAAGATTCTTTAAATATAACAGAATCAAAACTCCAGAATTTCAGAATCACACATCAGATTGTTGACCTTGAAACTAAAAGCCGAACCGCTCAGGATCAACTTCAGACACTATTGAACGACAGAGCAACACTTGAAGGCCAGATTGAGTACTACAATTATTTAGGGGAATACTTTAAAAATAATTCAAGAAAAACATCAGATTTAATTGCTCCGGCAACAATGGGCTTCGACAATCCTCTATTAACCAGTCTTATTCAGGAACTTTTAGCCTGTAATTCAGAGCTGAATACTCTTAAAGAAAAAAACCAACAACGAAGTCCGAGATATCAAACCTTAACCATCAGAGCTGAGAACTTAAATAAAAGCATTAACGAGAACATTAAAAACATAAGTAACTCATCGGAATTAACATTAAACAACCTGAATAGCCGCATTAATTCACTTCGCAGTGAAATTCAAAAACTTCCCGGCACAAGTCGTAAATTAAGCGGACTGGAAAGAAAGTACAATGTAGACAATGAAATATATACCTTCCTTTTACAGAGAAGGGCAGAATCTGAGATTGCCAGAGCATCTTCTTTACCTGATAATGAAATTATTGAGCCAGCAACAATAATTGGAGTTGCCGAACCAAAAACTAACTTTATTTATCTGGCTGCCATACTTTTATCATTATTATTACCTTCTATACCGGTATTGGCAAATACATTGTTCAACACCAGAATAATGAACAAATCGGAACTTAAGAGGATTAAAAATGTATTTTTTGCAGGAGGTGTTTTTCATAAACCGGATAGTAGTTCAGATCTTATATTTAAAGATTATCCGGGATCCATTGTGGCTGAATCAGTCAGATCTGTATGCTCAAATCTTGATCTTCTAAACCCCAATAGTCATCGTCAGGTTTTTCTTGTAACCAGCTCCTATACCGGAGAAGGAAAATCCTTTTTTGCAACTAATCTGGCCTACGCATTAGCCAACTCGAACAAAAAGGTGGCATTAGTTGACTTTGATTTAAGAAGACCTACCATTCATAAAAAACTAAATTATGACCAAAAACTGCCCGGTGTAACTGAATTTTTAACCGGACAGGAAAATTTTGAAACCATCATCAATCGTTCTGACTATAAAAAACTAGATTTTGTATTCAGTGGAAAGCTTCCTCCAAATCCTAATGAACTGGTCATTTCTGAAGAAACCGAAAAATTATACAATCAATTAAGAGATCGTTACGATTATATAGTAATAGATACACCTCCAATCGGAATTGTATCTGATGTTAATCATTTACTAAAGCTTTCTGATATAGCAATTTTTGTTGTCAGACAAAATTTCACCAGCATTCATGGCTTTGAACAAGCTATATCCGATGCTATAAAAAGATTTCCGGGTAAGATTACAACCATACTTAATGACTACAAGTATGCCAGATCAAATTCTGATTTTTACTCCTACAAATCTTATAAAAACTATTATGGAGGTACAAAAATTAAGAACCGGAAATCTCTAAGGTTAAAAACTCAGAAATAGATTTATCACTTTCAATGATACGAATCCCTCTTTAGTTTATGAAGAATAATGTAAGTAAATTTTTTACAAGTCAATTTTTCGACTACCTGTTGGTATATCTGTTGATAGCCACAAGTGGGATTATGTTTTTTTATAGAAACGATGAACATATTGTTCTTGGATTTATACTTGGTGCTGTGATATTCTTTATGCGGAAGATTAAGATGGATCCTGCCTTCTTTCTCATAATGCTACTGTTTCTGGCGATTGAAATGCTTCAAATGACCTATTTCAACACCTATAGCCCGGTATCTGCAATGGGAACAATCGCACGTTTAGGATTTGCCTATTTTGTGATAAAAATCACCAATAAAAACTTTATTAATATTTACATTAATATTATATACTATACTGCCATTATCAGCTTGTTTTTTTACTTACTCACCTTTCAAAGTGAAATAACAAAGTTTATAATAAAAAATATTGCGGTGTATTTTCAACCAATATTCCCGCTTCCAGGCCACATGAATTACGCCTACTCGCCCAATATTATTGTGTACAATTATAATTATGAACACGTTGCCTGGTTTAGGAATGTAGGTCCATTTTGGGAATCCGGAGCATTTGGAGTCTATTTAAACATTGCACTTTTGTTTAATCTGGTTCGGAATAAAAATATATTTAACCGGATTAATCTTGTTCTTCTAGTTTCAATATTCACTACTGTTTCTACCGCTGCATATCTGGCATTATTCTTTTTTATTACGGCCTATTACCTCACCAGAAAGGATATAAAATACAAAATAGTATATATTGTTTTAGCAGGGGCAGTTTCTCTATATGGATTTTTTGCTTTACCCTTTATGCAGGAAAAAATCCAACAAAACATTGCTAATTCTGATACTACAACAAAAAGCAGGTTTGGTAGTGCTAAGGCAGATTTAAAGGTATTTCAGATGAGCCCCGTTTTCGGATTGGGCAGAACTGAAAAAATCAAAGAAAAAATGAGTAAAAAACTTGGGGTAACAGCACACCGGAATAATGGCATTACGGGTTTGTTATCGTCATATGGTATTATCATCTTTCTTTTTTATTTTATCTCCTACTACTACTCCATAATTAAATACGTAAAACGGTATTATAAATATTCAAATTACCATTTAATAGCACAAATATTATTATTCACCATTTTTCTGATCGGCTTTTCTCAAAGGATTTTTCTATTCCCGTTTTTCTATTCACTGACTTTTTTACACCTGATTGACTACGAACCTTCTACCAACAAATCAGCCAACAATTCTCTTTATTTAGAAAATTAGAATGTTGGTCAAAAAATACCCTGCCTACGACATTATTTGATTCAATAATCAATAAAAAAATACAAAATTTGTTAGTAGGCAAATCAATAAGATTGAAACACCAGATTTGTTGAACCCGGAATATCGTTAGAAAATCTGTTATACCCGTTTTACTATGAAGATGGCGTTAAACCCGCAATATGCATTAAGAAATCCAATACACATTTAAAGTACTTAAAAACAAGGCGTTTCACTAACCTGCTTCAATTCACCATAGCGATGTTATGATTCATTTCAGCAAGTTCTTGTTTTATTACATTTTAAATGCTCATGACAAAGTTTTAATGCATAATCCGGGTTAAATAATTTTGTAAACAGTAACGCAAAACTGAAGCTTAGCCTTAGTTACAGCGATATTTTGTAACGCAGTATAAATTAATTAGAATGAAAGCTAAAATACTATGGTTTACTAACCATGTTGTTTCTTTTGATATTGAAAATAAAGATGAATTAAAAAGAAACTCAGGAAGAGGCTGGGTAGCTGCATTGGAACATGCACTTAGAGATTATACAGAATTTGAACTGGCAATTGCTTTTCCTGATAATTCTATTTCATCTATCCAGAAGTTAGAATATGAAAATAGAGTAATATATAAAATCCCCTTCCCGGACAGCAAGCTCTCGCGTTGGAAAAATCGTTTATTAGGAAAGCTGGAAGGAGACGACATAATACAAAAACATCTGGATGTAGTTAAAGACTACAATCCGGATTTAATTCATATTTACGGTACTGAAAATAGCTTTGGGGAAATTATTAATAAAATTGACACACCGGTAATCCTTGATTTGCAAGGAATTCTGTCATCCATTGTATTAAAGTGGTATTCAAGCATCTCAAAATTTGAATCTTTTATATACTCCAGTCTTTTTGCCATGATAAATATTAAAACGCATTATCATGATTTTAAAATAAAGGTAAAAAGGGGTGAAAGAGAAAAGAAGATACTGAGCACGGCAAAATATATTACGGGCAGAACACATTGGGATAAAAACATTGCGAAAACATTAGCTCCCCATGCTCACTATATGAAATGCAACAGAGTAATAAAAGATGATTACTGGAGGGTTAACTGGATCTATCCTGAAAATCAGGAGATCGAGTTACTATCGATAATGAATGAAGACTTTTATAAGGGGCTGGATGTGGTATACAAAACCGCTTCATTACTCAAAAAAAATGGAATAAAATTTAACTGGAAGATTGTAGGGATAAATCAGAAATCAGACTATGTAAAAATTGTAACAAAAAAAGTCGGCATCAGACCTGAGCTTTTAAATATCGAATTTTCAGGCAAAAAAAATAGTGGGGAAATTGCCGGCCTGCTATGTAATACTAATTTCTTTATTCATGCTTCTTATATAGAAAACTCACCCAATAGCGTATGTGAGGCCATGGTGTGCGGTACACCGGTTATTGCTACCCAGGTTGGGGGTGTTGCTAGTTTTATTAAGGAAAACGAAAGCGGATGGATGATACAAGAAGGTGATTATACCATGCTTGCAGGACTTATTGCCAATTTGATTGAGAATAAAAATAAAGTGATTGATGTGGCCAAAGAAGGGCAAAAACAAGCCAGAATCAGACACAATAAAGATGAAATTCTGAACCATACGATTAATAATTATCGCTACGTTCTGGAAAAAGAAAAAACTACATAATTATGGTTTTAGGAATTGTTTTACCATCATATAACCGAAAAAATTTACTACGTGAAACCATTTCACAATTAGTAGATCAAAGCCAGCATTTAAACCAGATACAAACTGAAATTATAGTTGTAATTGACGGATCAACGGATGGTTCCATTGAAATGATTAAGAATGAATTTGACATGGTTCACATTGTAATGGGTAATGGAAACTGGTTCTATACCAAGAGTATGAATGAAGGCTTTAAATATGCACAGAAATTTAATCCGGATTATATTCTAACATTAAATGATGATATAATTCTGGGTGATAATTATCTTAAAGAAATGACTTCTGCTATCAGCAAGGTAGAACCCAACAGCATCATCGGATGTGTCGCCTTAACAGAGAACAAACCTCACAGAATACTATTTAGCGGAGAAAAAAAATACATTAGCTGGAGACAAAAACATATTAAATATCATTCTAATTTTAAAATAATAGATGATGAAGAACTAAAAGGAATTCATCCTTCAGTTATATTACCGGGCAGAGGAATGTTAATACCGAATTCTGTATTAAAGGAGGTAAACTATTTTGATGAGTATTTTGTACAATACCACTCAGATACTGATTTTTGCTTAAGAGCCGGTAAGGCCGGATATAAAATTTACATCTCCTGGGATGCCAGGCTTTTAAGTTATATTGAAGAAACAGCCGGGGCTACATCATACATGAAAACCAGCTGGAAAAAATTTATTAATAGTTACTTCAATATCTATTCAAGGGTATTTATTCCGCATAAAGCTAAACTATTTTACAGACATGGAAAAAAGGTATTATGGCCTATTACAATGGTTATTTTCTTCATGGCAACATTAAAAGCATTCTTGTTTAACAAAAAACTAGTTTAACACTTCATCAACATTTTTAAAACACTGGTCAAAAGAGCACCTGTAAACACGATTTTTTTTAATCATATTGATTATCATTTTGTTTTATTACTCAATAGATAAATCTATTATGATGAAAACAGGAACACAGGACATCAATATTTCAAATGATCTGAAACGATTCGGGAAATATGCAAATGGAATGTGATACTAAAAAATAAAACCAAACGCATACTGAGAGCAAAAGATTCAACTTTATTATGACCCATTGAATTACTTGTGAATTGCATGCAACAAATGAAAATAAATTGAACCCATGAAAAATTTAATTCTATTTGATCAGGATACATTGCATTACAGGCAATCCATATACAAACATTTCAGAAAAGTATTTGCTGAAATGGGTTATAATTTAATTGTAGTTTATGATACTAAGAACAATACGATAGATCACGACAAAGATTTCTTTATTGGAATAAAGTATTCATTTAAGAACTGCGTTGCTCAGCTGAAAAAATATAATCCCGGTATTATAATACAGTTTATATGGCTTAAGTATAAGTTTTTATTTCCTTTTATGATTTATTGTAAAACCAAAGGAATAAAAACTATCCTCTGGTCGCACGGAATCAATATGCAAAAAAGAGATAAAGACGTTAAAAAACAACTCTATTTTTTAAGGCAGCGATTGGCTAGTGCACAAATTATTTACACCCCTAACGAGGTTAAATATGTGGTAACTCCGCATGAAAAAATGTTTATTGCCAATAATGCGCTTAACTATGCTGATTTTCCGAAAACTAAAAAAACCAAGGAACAGCTCAAAGCAGAATTTGGTTTTGAAGGTAAAAAAGTAATTTTATGTGTGGGTCGGTTAAGTACTCACCACCGAAAGGTTGATTTGCTTTTTGAAGGTTTTAAACTGATAAAAGATGAAAATGTTCACCTGGCAGTTGTGGGAACGGGTGTAACTGAAGAGCAGCAGCAAAAACTGAACGATCATCCCGGATGCAAATTCTTCGGGCCTGTTTTTGATCCGGTAAAAATTAATGAAATTTACAAAATGGCTGATTTGTTCGTAATGCCGGGCGGGGTCGGACTAGCTATAAACCATGCATTTCACCATAGCTTACCTGTTTTAATCGAAAACGTAAATCACTCACCGGAAGCCTATTTTCTTAAACCCGGTGAAAACGGATACATATTTAACAAGGCTGATGCTCAGGACCTGGCTGATAAAGCAATGGATATTTTAGAAGATGCCGGAAAATATAAACGCTTTAGCGAAAATGCGAAAAACACCACTACACATGGCGAGGCTTCTTTTGAAAAAATGATCAATGGATTTGTGCAAGCCATTAAGTATGTAGAAAAAAAACAACACTGAATACCAAACCAAAATCTTAACTAAATCAAAATCTTATCACATACATAAACAGCTTTATACATGGGAGTAATATCTAATATTGACAATCATTTAGCCCTGGCACATAAAAAAATATTTCCGGTAAAAAACAGCTTAATAAGCATACTTATCCATTGCTTATTTAAGGATAGTGAGGAGATTAAAAAATCTAATGCAGACCCTCAACAATCTATTACTATTGAGGATTTAGACAAAATAATAAGCTTTTATCTGAATAAAGGTTACATATTCCTGACTCAGGATGAATTGGCTACAGGTAACTTTGATTCAAATGAAAAATATTGCTTTTTAACTTTTGATGATGGTTACTACAACAATTTAAGGGCTGTTGAATTATTAGAAAAGTATAAAGTACCAGCTACATTTTATTGTAGCACCTTTCAGATTTGTGAGCAAAAAAGTTTCTGGTGGGATGTATATTATCGTGAACGTACAAAAGAGGGGGCATCCATATATGAGATCAGAGAAGAAAAAAAAGAGCTGAAAAAGCTAAAACATGAACAAATAATTACGTTTTTAACTCAGAAATTCGGTGAAAAATCATTAGAACCAGTAGATCATACCGACAGACCTTTTACTGTAGAGGAATTAATTGAATTTTCAAAGAATCCTTTTGTATGCATTGGTAATCATACCCATAAACACCTCATTTTAACAAACTATTCAAAGGAAGAAATCATTGAAGATATTGAAATCAACCAGAAAACACTAACGGACCTCATTGGTAAAAAACCAACAACAATAGCCTATCCCAATGGAAACATCAGGTCGGAGCTTATTCCTGAGCTTAAAAAAATCGGCTTAAAGGCAGGTATTACCACTCTGAGAGGGAAAAACCTATTGCCCTTTAATATCCATAGAGATAATGCTTTTCATATCAAAAGGTATACCCCCTGGCATCATAATTTATTGTCTATGCTTGAATTATCAGAAACAGATTTTCATTTTAAGAATTTATTTAAATCGTAGCTGATGAATAAAACGACGATTGAAAATTTCAATTCAGTGGATCTTGCTGAATTAATAAAGTATAACAAAAACAACTTTAATCATTCTAACGAAGAAGAATTCTTCAATCACCGGTTCGTGACGAATCCGGCTAAGCTTAAGGGTACAAATTATATTGTAACGGTAAAAAACACCGACAATAAAATTGTAGGTCAGTGTATGTTTTTACCCATGAGCTTTATGCATAAAGGTACTAAAGAGTCCGGGGCATGGGGTACGGATTTAATTGTAGATAATAATTATAGAGGAACTGGTATAGGCATAAGACTTGTACTTGAATTAAAAAAAATAAAAAACCAATTTATACTGGGTGTTACACCCGCTTCTCTTGGTATTTTCAAAAAAAATGATTTTCATATTTTAGATCAGTTTAAAAGATATATATACATCCCATCACTTTGGTGTTTTTTAAGTCTGTTTCTAAAATCAGAATCCAGGGTTAAACCAATTCCTCAACAAGTAAATACTTCTGATAATATTTTTACACTACAAAAAGAAGCTCCACATATTGATACGGAAAACTGGAATCATGATATTATTGAATTCTCCAGAGACTACGATTTTCTAAAATGGAGGTTCTTTGGCACCTATAAACACTTTTACTTTTACTATAACGAGAATAAAGATACTCCGGTGTATTTTGTGATTAAGATGCTGAAATGGAAAGGTCATTCATTTATTGTATTAGTGGATATGAGACTCCATAAAAATGACAAGAATTCATTAAACAGTATCATTGAAGCCTGCAAAGCTATTTTATCACAAACAGGTGCAAAAGGAATTATTTCGGGCTCCTCATTAAGGGAGTTTACCGAAGGATTTAATAAGAATGGTTTCTTCAACTTTGAAAAGCCTACCTCTGTTATAACAGCATCTGAATATGGAGAAGGCTATCCGTACTTTAAACAGCAAGGTATTTTTGTAACCATGGCGGATAGTGATTATGAATATGTGTATAAATTAAAAGGAAAATTACATCATCGGATTATTAAGGCCTACTGGCAAAAAATAAAAAACAACAAAATATAAATATGTCTGCATATGAAGGAGTTTACAAGCACCGAACTTAAGCAATCCATTACAAAATTCTCAGATTGGCTCGATAACTATGGTGAGCTATCGTATGATCTGAATGATTTTAATAGTTCCAGGGTAGGCAACATGGTTCGTAAAATTTATTATAAAAATAAAATAATAGGAGCGCCATTAGCCCTGCTCACCTTAATTCAGGACACCTTTTTCCCTTCACTCAGGAAACTATATGCCAAACCTCATCGCGAAGCTATTGGCGATGCACAATATGCTTTAGGCTATTTAAGTTTGTATCAGAAAACCAACGAACAAAAATACCTGCAAAGGGCTGAGCATTTTTTACAAGTATTAAAAGACACAGCAGTTCCCGGCTATTCCGGAATGTGTTGGGGTTATACATATGGTTGGCAAACTACTGATGGATATTGGCCTCCTAAAACACCGGTATTAACAGTTACACCTTATTGTTTCTGGGCTTTTAAAAAGTATTATGAAATAACTAAAAATCAGGATACTTTAGACATATTACGATCCATCGCCGACTTTGCCAGCAACGATTTAAAAAAACTGGATCTGCCAAACGGAACGCACTGCTATAGCTATAGCACTATCGATAGCAGATTGGTTATCAATTCAAATGGATACCTGGCTGCTTTGTTATTAGATGCCTACAGCCTATTTAAAAATGAAAAATATAAAGAAGTTGCTGATACCTGTATTGAATTTATCCTTTCTTACCAGGAGGACGATGGCAAATGGTTTTACGAACCTGTAGGTAACAGGGATCGGTTTGTGGATAATTTTCATACCTGCTTTGTGTTAAAGGCTTTATATAAATGTTATAAGCACACGAACAGAAAAGATATATCAGAAGCCATTCATAAAGGATATGACTATTACAGAATAAATCTGATTAATAGTGATTTCACCCCAAAACATTTCTCCATTCAAAAGCATAATAAACTGAGGAAATATGAAATGTATGATTTTGCCGAAGGCATTAAGGTTGGAGTAATGCTAAAAGATGAGATTGAAGGCAGCTTTGAACTGGCTGAAAAACTAGCCGGCTTTTTAATCAGAAAACATCAATTACGTGATGGCCATTTTGTAACCCGGGTTACCAGTTTAAATACCAGACACAAAATGCCATTCCACCGCTGGCCTCAATCACAGATTTTTAATGCATTAAGTGCCATGTTATTAAAATACGAAGAGTAATTTTCAGAATTTATTACGGATATCCAATTTAAACCGCAGATATGAAGCTGGCCATAGTTACAAATAACGATCTTCATCACAAATACTTCATTAGTGAATTGTATAAACATTTTGATGTGGAAATTATTATTCAGCCAAGTGGAACTAAAAATGAAAGCATTTATAAAACATTAAAGAATAAACACTTCTTTATGTATGGTTTTATATGGTTTCTATTGAAATTATTTAGCCTTGCTTACAACAAAATATCTTCAAAAAGCATGGCTCAGCAGCTAAAGAAAGATGAAAAAACTTTTTTCTGTCATATAGAAAACGAGTTTAATGCTATTCCGAAAGATAAAATAAAAAGCATCCCAACGGTTAATTCTACTGAAGGCGTTGAATTAATTAAAAATAACGATATAGATGTAATCTGCTTTTTAGGAGGAGATATTGCTAAAAAAGAGTTTATCAATGCGGCAAAAATATGTAGTCTGAATTTTCATAGCGGGTTATCACCTTTTTACAATGGAAACAAAACAGTTTTTCATGCCGTTAAGGACTATCGCCCGAATTTTGCCGGAGGAACTTTAATGTATATTACTGAAAGAATTGACGGAGGTGGCATCTTAGCTCATTATTTACCTTCCATTGAAGAATCTGATACAGCATCTACATTGTTTATGAAAGGTATTCAGGGAGCTACAGAACTATACAAAAACTTCCTTTATCACATCCAATCCAATGAATTACCACGGGGAGTTGTTCAGCAACGTTCCTTTAAATACGTTCGGAATATTGACTGGACCATTGCGGATGATATTAAACTCAGATGTTTTGAACGAGATCGCAAAATGAAAATATACAGAAGGGAGCGTAAGGTTATTGAGTATTACAATATCACAGATAATGATTTAACAGAAGTGTATAAACGATCATTGGATGTAATTCTTAAGAAACCCGTTTACAAATAACATGTCAGCTATAATAACACGTTGAATTATTACAACTTAAACGAATAGCAGAGAATAAAAATCATTACCGCATGAAAAGTATTGTAAATATAATTGGAGCCATTGTGCAAAAATCTGCATTTATTAAGAGTGCTTTTCAATTTATTGGAGGAAACAGTTACCGTATGATCTACTACCATATGGTTTCTGATCAAATTCCGGACTATTATTTTAAGGACAAAGGGATTCGTTTCGAAGATTTCAAATCTCAAATCAAATACTTTAAAAAGCACTACACTTTTATTACGGTTAACGAAGCCATTAAAAAGGAAGAAAAAGGAGAATCATTAAACGGATATCTTAGCATTACAACAGATGATGGTTTTAAAGAGAATTACACTCATATAGCTCCTTATTTAAAAGAACACAACATTCCGGCCACTTTATTTTTGATTGATAAATGTGTTGACAATAAACATTTAATGTGGCGAAATAAATTAATATACATTCAGAATAAGCTTGGAAAAACAGCAACATTTAATCTGATGTACTCTTTCACACAACTGAATAACTTATCAACTCCATTAAGTAATGATGATGTTATGTCATGGTCAAAAAGAGAGTTCAGCATGGAAAATAAGGAAGAATTGACAGATCTTTTTTGGAATCATTGTAATATGGAACCTGTTTCTGTATTTTTAGAGAAACATCAACCTTACATGACTACCGATCAAATCAAAGAACTTATTGAACAGGGATTTGAAATAGGAGCACATGGTATAACACATCCATATAGTGAATTTGTAGACTATACACTTCTGGAGCAAGAAATTGTTGGTTCAATAACTAATCTGGAGAAACGATTTGGTGTTGATGTAAAATCATTTTCATATCCTTTTGGATCCAGAGCGAATAAAAATGACGAAAACAAAATTATTAAAAATCATAAAGAGAAAATAAAGGCTCTCATTGGAATCAGAAATAATTTAAAAAATAATAACCCTTATAAATGGGAAAGAGATTTACAGGAAGCCAATTTAAATACAGCAGCATTTAGATTTTTTATATTACCTTTTTTTAGAAAATTTTCATCATAAAAACATACCCTGATTATTTGAAAAAAAACTATAGATACATGAAAATTCTTATAGATATTAATCACCCTGCCCACATTCACCTTTTCAAGCACTTTGCCCGGGAGATGGAGAAAAAAGGACATGAGATTTTTTTTACCACCAGAAAAAAGGAGGTTACCATTGAGCTTCTGGAAAGCGCAAATTTAAAATACAAATCCTTTGGTAACCATCGTAAAAGCCTAAGGGGTAAACTCTGGGGTTTTATAAAATTTGATTGGGAGCTGTTAAAAGTATCTCTGAAGTTTAAACCGGATTTATATTTAACCATGGGTGGGATGTACGCCGCACAAGTCTCTTTTTTACTAAGAAAACCTCATATCGCATTAGACGATACCGAACATGCTAAATTTCATCATTTAATGTATGTTCCTTTTACTAAAACATGTTTAACTCCGGTATGCTTCCATAAAGATTTCGGAAAAAAACAGATTTATTACAAGGGGTATCATGAACTGGCTTATCTACACCCGAACAGGTTTACTCCTGACATTACAATTCTGGATAAATTAAATGTAAAAAAGGACGAAAAATATGTGTTTATCAGATTTGTATCATGGGATGCTTCGCATGATATCGGACAAGGGGGTCTTTCTTTGGAAGGAAAAGTTGAACTGGTAAAAGAAATATCAAAGTATTCTAAGGTTTTTATTTCATCAGAAGGACATTTACCTGAAGAGCTTGAAGAATACAGATTGAAGACTCCTCCGGAGCTGGTACACCATGTGCTACAATATGCCTCCTTATTTATTGGTGAAGGTTCAACAATGGCATCGGAAGCTGCTTGTTTAGGAACTCCGGGCATCTACATTAACAGTCTTGAAGTTGGGTATTGTACCGAACAAGAGAAGTATGGATTAGTTCATAATTTCAGAACGGCGGAAGGGGCCATTGAAAAAGCAGTTGAATTGATTAAAGATGAAAAACTGGACGAAAAATCTAAAGCTGCTATGAACCAAATGCTATCCGAGAAGATAGATGTAACAAGCTTTTTGCAATGGTTTGTTGAAAACTATCCCAGGAGTATTAAAATAATGAAAAGCAATCCGAATTACGATAAAAAATTCATTAACCTGCAGGTTCAGTAAACATTTCTTTCAGAAACTAAAATAAAACCTCAAACTCAGGTTACCAACAAAGAGTTTGAGGATTTATTTTTTTGCTTTGTATACATATTCAAAAGCTGGTCTTTTAGAAAGTTTCTCTGAAACCACATCATCATTCATACATTCCTCACTAACGATTTGATTATACACTACTTTATACTCCTTAGCAATACTATTCCATGCATAATTACGCTTTAATCTTTCATAGGCTTTTACGGCCTTGCATTGTACAGGATCAGGATTCTTAAAGTATTCTTGTAATTTATTTTCCAGATCACTAACATTAGCCGATTCAAAATATTCAACCTCTTCATCTGTAAAAACAGCTTTATTTGCAGGAATATCACTACATAATATTGACTTTTTCACTAATGCGGCCTCCATCAACATAATTGACATCGCTTCGGTAACCGATGGAAAAACAAATAATTCAGAGCTCCTGACCATGCTAAGTAATTCTTCCCTTTTTTTAATTAACCCACAAAATTCAACATCCAGTCCCTTTGCTTGTTCAAGCACTTTTTTCTTATATGAAGGTAAATGATCAAGGTTACCTGCCACTTTCAATTTTCCTTTATATCTAATATTAGTTAAAGCCGATAATAAAAAATGAAGCCCTTTAGAAGGTATGATCCGACCTGCTGCAAACATTAAATAAGGCTCATCTGTAACTATTGTTTTCACTTTTGATTCTAAGGTAGCATCAACACCATTGGGTATATATAATAATTCTCTGGTATATTTTTCGTTATATGAAGATCGTAAAGGCCTGGAGACACATGTAAACACGGAGGCCATTTTAATGGCTACAAACTCATTTATTGAAAAAAACCATTTAACGACCAATGGCCATTTATCCAAAAACTGAGGTTGTGCATGCGAGGTAAGTACCACCTTATATTTCAATCTTAGTAAAGGCAGAATAAATGCCCCATCGGTATGATGAAGGTGAATCACATCGAAATTACTTCTAAATAAAACGTATAAACAGGATCTCAGATAATAGAAAAACACATTCAGTTTCTCAATCGGAAATTTCCGGAAAATCTTTTGCTCAACATCTCCCAATTTAAAATCTTCACTGGCATGAGAATCAACAGACAAAACGGTAAATTTAAAATCTTCATGCAATTGATATAATAGATTTTCTCCCACCGTAGCAGCTCCTCCAAATGCAGGCAATCCTTTTAATCCGATTACTGCAATCCTTGGTCTATTATTATTTTTTTTCATCATTAACTATTTTACTTTCAACCATTATGTTGTGTATTACACTTAAACCTGCACACTTAAAATCTATACTAATTCTCCTTCAATACGATTTTATCCCCCGCAATAACACACCTATAACTTACCGGCCTTTTGTATTCATACGAAGGCTATAATAAAAAGATTAATTTTTATGACTAACGCACAATTTTCAACCACAACTCACAAATATTAACCCATGCATTGATTTTCAGTATTATAAAGATAAGCACTAAAAATCCAATTATCCGCACTTAATTAGTACTTTCAGTATAGTCAGGGAACGGTTCTGATTCCCTTGATGGTTATAGAGAACCGTTCCGAAAATTAACCTGCAATGCGATTGCTTCTCAAATGCCGGAAATCCGGAACGGTTCTCTATAAGCTAGCTGTCCCTCAGAACCGTTCCTTAAATAATATAAAGCACATCCCGCGTATCAAACGTATTGTTAATCAGTGTTCGTATAAAATTCCAAACACCCGACTTTAATGAACAGGCACTTAATTAGTACTTTCAGTATAATCAGGGAACGGTTTTAATTCCCTTGATGGTTAAAGAGAACCGTTCCGAAAGTTAACCTGAAATGCTATTGCTTCTCAAATGCCGGAAATCCGGAACGGTTCTCTATAAGCATGCTGTACTTCAGAACCGTTCCTTAAATAATATCAGGCACATCTTGCCTGAATTTAGTCCGGCATTATACAGGCGCATTCATTGTTTTAATTGGTATAATTTGTAAATTATAAAAGCAAAATTTAAGTACATAGCATTCTAAAATATT
>JBNKRV010000120.1:0-10321 GCA_050296935.1 Marinilabiliaceae bacterium
AAACTCTCATGCTTTGCATAAAAAACTGATCTACTTCGTTAAATTTATCGAGCTAGCGAGCTAGCCCTGCAAAATTTGCCTTGTATATCAGCCTTTTATGTCAATCTGAATTCTAAAATTTTAATCGAACTCAGGTTACTATTGAAACAGATGATGATATATGGGATGAGTTGATGTTTATTTACGACAAGGAAACATTTGAAACTGTCAATGTAAATTCATGTTATGTATGTGTGGATGGTTGTGATACCTGGATTACTGTGAAAAATGGGAAGGATAGTCATATGATTAGATTCGGGTATGGAAGTGATGAAGAAAAGATTGCTCCGGTGAAGGCATTTATAGATAAACTCAATGAGATAAAAGAAGGTATTACAATCAACTAGATTAAAAAAAGAGAATATGTATAATGTATTCTCTATATTTTAACCTTCAATGCTATAATTTTTTGGGTTGCGTAAATTTATTTAACTATTTAAGAACCAATAGTTAATTTTTTTGAGATTCTCTCATAAACAGCCTCTGAAATATGATCGTAAGAATTTAGTTCAGGTTTTACCGGTTCCAGAAATTCGACCAACACCTTTTTAAATGGTTTTGGAAACCAGCTTCCTTTAGGTAAAGCATCATATGCTCCTTTAATAGAAACAGGGACAACCGGTACGTTTAACTCTTTACTTAATATGGCAAATGTTTTTTTAAAATCTCCCAAATTTCCATTGATGGTTCTGGTACCTTCTGGAAAAATAATCAAATTCTTTTTCTTCTTTAAAGCTTCACCCATCTTTTGAATAGACTCTTTTAAATCCTTATTCAAGTCCATTATGATAATGTGGTTTCGATTGGCTATAAATTTTAACCACTGCTGTTTTACATGCTTTTCCTTTGCATAAAAGTAAGTGTTTTTAATGGTCTTATTTTTAAGAAACGAAGCTACAAACAAGCCATCGAAATAACTTTGGTGATTGGGGGCAATAATACACGGTTCCTCCGGAATGTTTTTTAATCCTTTACCTTTAAATCTAAAGTACAGACTAAAAAATAATTTTGAAAATTTAACCAGAAGTCTTCCGGTAAACCAGGTTTTTGGAAGTGAAATGTGTACTTTTTCCTTTAAAATTCTGGTCCAATCCACTTTTTCAACTTCAATTTTGCTTCTGTGTTTATGGATGAAATTACAAAGCTCTAATACATTATACTGAGCTATTTCACCCGGGTCGATATTTACACCGAATGATGAATTGATAAATACCTGCAAGCTAACCTTATCCAGTGAATCTAAACCCATATCCATTTCCAGATTGTAATGCGGGTATACTTTCCTTCTTTTTTCAGATTGGAGATAATCTGAAATAATCTCATATTCTTTCAGATCAACCTTAATCTCTTTTACTTCTTCAACCGAAATGCTACTTTCTAATTCTTTAAGCTTGAATCGTCTTATCTTTCCAAGTCGGGTTTTGGGCAACTCTTCATCAATTACAGAAAAATTCACCACTTTCTTATACGATGTGCAATTGCGGTTATAGGGTTCAATAACATTTAATTTAATGGCTTGATATATATCTTTTGGGTCACTATGTGAAAGCAACAATTCATCAGAAGGAACTATGATGGCATTAAATTGGTCTCCTGATTGATATATGCCTGCCTCTTTAATAAAAGCGGCATAATTTTCAATTTTACTTTCAATTTCAACAGGATTAATATTTTTTCCGTTTGAAAGAATGAGAATTTCCTTTTTCCTGCCTGTAATTATTAAGTATCCTTTATCGTCAAAATAGCCTAAATCGCCGGTATATAACCAACCATCTTTTAATACTTCAGCAGTTTCTTCAGGTCTGTTGAAATAACCTTGCATAATATTGGGTCCTTTTGCAGCAATTTCACCTTCGCGTATTTCAACATGGCAGTCAGGAAGTGTAAAACCCGGCGAACCAATTTTAACTTTCCCGGGTCGGGTAAAAGTAATCATTGGGGCAGCTTCAGTCATTCCATACCCTTCAAGAATTTCGAAACCAAGAGTGGTGAAATAAGAGCCGATTTCCTTATCCAACGCTGCTCCACCAGAAATCATATACCTGATATTACCTCCGAATTTTTTGTGAACGGCTTTAAAAATGACCTTTGAAAGCGTTTTTGAGTTTATTCTTTTGGCCAGATTAAATAACGATGATGCAATTTTGCTTTGGTCAATTTGTCCCTTAATTCCCTTTTGAATGGCAGCATACAATCGAGGTACACCTATCATGAGTGTAACCTTATTGGCCAGCAGTGTTTTTACAATATCGTCAGTTGCCATTGTTGGGGATATGGCAACGGTTGCACCTGCGTAAAGAGGCATTACCATGGTTCCAAGCATGGGGAAAATATGATGTAATGGTAGCAGCATTAAAACGCAATCACTCGCACCAAATATCTTTACATCATCAGAAACAGCCTTTATATTAGATAAAAGATTCTGAAAGGATAACATTACTCCTTTAGGTGCGCCAGTGGTTCCTGAAGTATATATAATTACAGCAGTATTGTCTTTGGGAGGATTGATATCCGCAATGTCATCTGATTCAATGGAAGATGTATTTTCATATTGATCAATGATTATAACTTCAGGATTATAACAAACCAGTTTTAATGATTTGTTAAAGTCATCAAGTTTATTTTCTGAAACAAATACAATTTCAGGCTTGCTGTCATTGAGGATGTAGGCAACTTCACTAACTGTACACATGAAGTCAATTGGTACAACAACTGCACTATTCTTCCACGCAGAATAAAAGCTATATATCCAGCCTATTCTGTTTTCTGAAAATATACCAACTTTATTGGTGGTAACTGAGTTGAATAGTTTTGAGAAATGTGAAATGTTTATCCTTAACTCATTGTAAGTAATTGTTTTATCGCATGTCTTTAATGCAATGTTCTCTCCCTTATTAATATACATATATAGTATTTCTGATCGTGCCAAAGATAAACAAAAATAATAATCCAATTGATAATTTAAGTTTGGATTGGTAAAATATGGGTTTAAACCCGATTGAAAATGATTAAAAGAAAAGACTTTCCGGTAATAATATAGTTCATTGATACAATAAACAGGTGGAATTCCTTTTTTTAATTTAGTATATTAGAGATCGATTAGCTTAGAATTCAGATGATTGAGGTAGGTCTGTTTTAATGATGAAAATATGATTATTAATATGTGCAAATTTCAAAAAAACATCTTTCTTTGCTGCGATAAATCTTTTTTCAAATTTATATTGAATTAATACAAACAAAATGGGAAAGGTCTTAATTATTGGTGCCGGTGGAGTAGGCACAGTAGTTGCTACAAAAATGGCTGCGTTACCTGAGGTTTTTACAGAAATAATGCTGGCTAGCCGGACAAAAAGTAAATGTGATGCCATTGCCGGAAAGATTGGTGGTAATCGTGTGCAAACAGCAAAAGTTGATGCTGATAATGTTGCAGAATTGGTTGAGCTGATACAATCATTTAAACCTGAGATTTTGGTTAATGTGGCATTGCCGTATCAGGATCTTCACATTATGGAAGCCTGTTTGAAAACCGGAGTCGCCTATTTAGATACAGCTAATTATGAGCCTTTAGATGAGGCTAAATATGAGTATAAATTGCAATGGGCCTTTAATGAGAAATATAAAAAAGCAGGATTAACAGCTATTTTAGGATGTGGTTTTGATCCGGGAGTAACCAGTGTATATACTGCCTATGCAGCAAAACATCACTTTGATGAAATTCACTATTTAGATATCGTGGATTGTAATGGTGGTGATCATGGAAAAGCTTTTGCCACTAACTTTAATCCGGAAATTAATATCCGTGAGGTCACTCAAAAAGGTAAGTTCTGGGAAAATGGGAAATGGATTGAGACAGAGCCGCATGAAATTCATAAGCCTTTAAATTATCCTAATATTGGAGATCGGGAATCCTATTTGATTTATCATGAGGAATTGGAATCTTTAGTTAAAAATTTTCCAACCTTAAAAAGAGCTCGTTTCTGGATGACTTTTGGACAAGAATATCTGACTCATTTAAGAGTAATTCAAAATATAGGAATGGCAGGCATTGAGCCAATTATGTATGAAGGAAAGGAGATTGTTCCTATCCAGTTTTTAAAAGCAGTATTACCAAATCCCGGAGATTTAGGTGAAAATTATACCGGAGAGACCTCTATTGGATGCAGAATTAAAGGTGTTAAGGATGGTAAGGAAAAAACTTACTATGTGTATAACAACTGTAAACATCAGGATGCGTACAATGAAACTGGAGCACAGGGGGTAAGTTATACTACCGGTGTGCCTGCTACCATTGGGGCAATGATGTATTTGAAAGGATTATGGAAAAAACCAGGTGTATTTAATGTTGAAGAGTTTAATCCGGATCCATTTATGGAAGAGCTCAATAAACTTGGCTTACCTTGGATTGAGGAGCATAATATAGATTTGGAGTTGTAGAAGAATGATTCAGATAATTTAAAAATAAATAGATTCAGGAAGCGCAAAGAAACATACTTTGCGCTTCTTTTAAAATATAGACTATTATTTTTCAGAAATAAGTAACGAGAATGTCGATAGATTATAGCAAAATACCATCACCATGTTATGTTCTTGATGAGGATTTATTAAGGAAGAATCTGAACATTATAAAAAAGGTTAAAGAAAAGGCAGGAGTTGAAATAATACTGGCTTTTAAATCTTTTGCCATGTGGGGAGCATTCCCTGTTATTAAAGAATATATCCCAACAGCCACTGCAAGTTCATTAAATGAAGCTCTATTGGCTTATGAGGAGATGGGGAGCAAGGCACATACCTATTCTCCAGCGTATACAGATGCAGATTTTGATGCGATTTTAGAATGCAGTAATCATATTACTTTTAATTCAATAAGTCAATTTGAAAGATTTAAAAATAGAGTACTACAGGCACCTCAGAAGGTTTCTATGGGTCTTAGAATAAATCCGGAATATTCATCAGTTGAAACAGATTTGTATAATCCTTGTTCCCCGGGTTCAAGGTTGGGGATTGCTATTGCTGATATGCCCAGGGTACTTCCTCCGGAAATCGACGGTTTGCATTTTCATTCCTTATGTGAAGGAAACTCGTTTAACTTAGAAGATACACTTAAAGCCATCGAGGAAAAGTTTGGTAACTACCTTACTGAAATTAAATGGTTGAATATGGGCGGTGGTCATTTGATGACTCATAAGGATTATGATGTTGACCATTTAATTGATGTTTTAAAAACATTCAAAGAAAAATGGGGTATTCATTTAATACTTGAGCCGGGCAGTGCCTTTAATTGGGAAACCGGTGTTTTAGTTAGTTCTGTTGCTGATATTGTAGAAAATCACGGGATTAAAACCGCCATATTAAATGTATCATTTGCAGCGCATATGCCCGATTGTTTAGAAATGCCTTATCAACCGGGGATTATGGGTGCTTCTCAGGATCCATCTGCAGATAAAATATTGTACAAGATGGGAGGTAATAGCTGTTTAGCAGGAGACTTTGTTGGTGATTATTTTTTTGATAAGAAATTAGAAATTGGTGATTTAATTGTATTTAAAGATATGATCCATTATACAATGGTTAAAACAACTATGTTTAATGGAGTATCACATCCATCAATAGGGATATGGAGTGACATAAATGGGTTTAAATTATTACGCAAGTTCGGATATGAAGATTTTAAGAGTAGAATGGGATAGTTACTTACCTTTTCCATTTTTTAATTGATTCTTAATTATTTCTTCAATCTCAGTAGTAAGCTCTTTTATATCTCTGCCTTGGGGGTCAATCGCCTCTAAGGCAGTGTACTTTAATCTGGTACCGAAAAACAATGGGAAATATCCTTTTTTTGTGAGTTCGTAGTTTCCTTCAATAGCTAATGGAACAATGAGAGCCGTTGGAGCGCCTTTTAGAAGTGCGGCTATACCCGGATATTGAAATTTACGAATGCTACCATCTTTACTACGAGTTCCCTCAGGGAAGATACTTGCACAGCTGTTCGATTTTTCAATACGTTTACCTAATTTGGCAATTTCAACCATAGATTGTCTTCCGTTTTTTCTGTCAATTAATGCAGAACCACCCATTCTTAGGTTGTAAGAAATACTCGGGATTCCACTTCCCAGCTCTTTTTTCGATACAAATTTAGGATGATGTTTACGGAATCCAACCACAATAGGGGGAATGTCAAAAGTACTTTGGTGATTCGAAACAACAATTAATGGACGATTTACAGGTAGATTTTTGAACCCTTTGAATTGAATTGAAGCACCAACAATTTTTAATCCATACAACAAAATAAAATTGAGTAGATCAACTGATTTTTTACGTAATTGATATCCGCCTATATAATGACATATTACTTGCACAACATGGAAAATACAAAGCATTATTCCAAATAAAAGCCAATAAACAGGTGATAATAAATAACTAAGAATAAATTTCATTTTACTTCGTCAAAATTTTTCACAAAGGAACAATAAAAAGTTTAATTTTTTTATTAATTACTTGCAAAGTTATACATTGAACTCAGATTGCAATGGCTATCGAAAGCATTAGTTTTAAAGGTGCTGACACGTTACATTACATATTATTTTGAATCAGGAGTTAAAAAGCATAATTTAAAAAAGCTGCTGACAACTTACCCAGAACATGTACAATCAATCCTTTGGATGACCTAACTATACCAGCGCATTGTATTACCGTTTTCGATTAGTCAAGAGAGCATTACATCAATTGCTACCTCATTCAGGAAACTGCCGTCGGCGATGCAGGTTCAGGTTTTGCAATAGGCGAGTAAGGAAATGCAAATCATCGGAGGGAAAATCAGGTTAGATAGTTCTTAGGGAAGGGATCTGCTTTTTAATATAGTGTTCGTCATTAAAGTCCGACTACTGCGTTGTTGTTCAAAATCCAAATCCTTATATACGCTGGTAAACTGCGGTTTGAATTTTTCACACGCCTTGTATTTTAACTTTATAGTTCAAACACCAGACTTTATGGATAGGTACTATAAAGATTTAAATTAGGCAGAGTAATAAAGATTTCTGACGCGATTGATTTTTAAAATGAGATGAGGCTGTCTCCTTTGATTGTGAGACAGCCTATTATTTTTGCCTGTTAAAAATAGAACTGTATTCCTCCTGAAATTATATTATAGCTATCATCAATTAATTTAGTGTCAATATCTGCTTCAAATATAAATACTAAATTCTTTTTGATATCAACTTCTAAATTTAAAGGTAGCCACATTGCTATTGTATGATCATTTTCAGTCATAATATCTATGTCTAATCCAGAAGTAAGTTTGGCATAGTTATTTAAATTGAAGGTATATAATCCGGTAAAATCTAATCCCAAAACATCATTAATATGACATCCACCTGATAGCGATAGATTTTTCCTGATTGCAAATTCAACATCCATTCCGAAATAAGTCTCTTCGGAGAGAACTCCTAATTTCAGGCCTAAATCAATGCCTTTTGAAAGTCCGTATCCACCTTGTAAAAACAAAATCATGTCGCTATTTCCATTGTATTCATAAATGGTGGGTAGAATGCCAAAGTTGCCTTTGTTTTTTGATAAAACTTCTGCAGTTCCAAAAACCTGAGCATTAATTAAATTGCAGCTAAAGGCAATAAGGGAAATAATAAATAATTTTTTCATTGTTTGTAAATTATAATTAGCGTGCAAAAATAGTTAAATATTTGTTTTACTAAATAAAGTGGTGATAATTTTACTTTTGAAAGATGGCAATGTTTAATATATTCTGGGATTCAGTATTTTAAATGAAGTTATTTCAATAGTATATTTTGTTTGATAAAATCAGTTACCCAGGTATTTGAGGTATACAAAACACCTTCCTGATTCATAAATGTTGATTCACGATTATTTAAGTCCAATGGATTGCCATTAAAGTTATTTGCATAGGCACCAAATTCGTTAAAAATGCATGCGGATGCAGCAAAATCCCATAAACTTCCTCCACCAATTTCTTTTTTAGGAAGTTTTAAATAACATGCAGGGGTATGTTCTAATACCCATATGGCATTCATGGCAGCTCCACCTGTTGCTATTATTTTAACTTCCTTAAATCCCAGATCTGATAATTGAGAGTTAATTGTTGTTTCTATATTTTTAAATTGATTATGTTTCAAAAAACTTTGATCAATAATAAGACTAAACCAGGAGTTTGAATCTGTTTGTTTGGTGGATGAATGCCATGATTTGCTATTTTTAAAAGCTCCTGACCCTGATATTGCATGATATAGGTTTTTTTTAACAGGATCATAAATAACCCCGATTACAGGAATTCCGTTTTGAGCCACTAATGCAATTGATATGGAATATCCCTGATTTCCCTGAATAAATGGTAAGGTACCATCAAGTGGGTCAATGCACCAGAAATAATCCTTAATAAATCTACTTTTGTCATCGATTGACTCTTCTGTAAGCAGTGCTAAATCATATTGTCGGAGGGTAGGGGATAAGATATCCAGAATGATTTCCTGACTTTTTATATCCACTTCCGTAACAACTTTAGAGGCTAAAGATGAACCAGCGATTGGTTTATTGTTGCTTTCTGAATTTTTATAATTAATATTCAGATTCTTCCTGTTGTATTTACTAATGTAATTACCCGCTTCTTTTGCTGCTAATATTGCTTGTTCACATAGTTGTTTTAACTGAATATTATCTAGTTTCATAATGAGCGTGTAATCAGGTAATAATTATTGATTTATGTGAATTGTATTGTTGAGTTAGTTTGTTAATTCTTTTATAACTTCGCGGGATATTCTTTCACTATAACTATTTATTTTCCAATGTCCGGGACTCCAGCCTTTTATAAAACGATGAAAATCCGTCCATGCAACAGGATAAAGATTTCTCCACTCTTGTTCCAATTCATCAATATTTACATGAGAATGTATCTTTGAAACAGCGATCTTAAGTTCAGAAAAATAAGTATCCAGAATCTTTGTTTCTAAATTTTCACAATCATCCTCATATAAGCAGCTTCCTATAAAATAAGCCACATCTTTCATTCCGCAACCACCACCAACATATTGAAAATCAACCATGGCTACGTTTTTATTGTTATTTGAAAAGCAGAAGTTAGCAAGCTTGGCATCACCATGTACAAATGTTTTGTATTTGGCATTATTAAGTTTATTGTCAATTGCCTGAGCTGCATTTTTTAGTGGTAAATCATCAAGTACTTTTAATTCATCAGGACGGGTGCTTAAATGCCAATATGTACCTATTTCCCATAAGTGTTTAGGTTCGCAATTTAAAAATCTGGCATGAAAATTAGCTAACCATATTAGGCATGCTTCTATAGCTGTCCAGTTAACTGATGATATTCGATTTTCAAAACCACTGGCATCTAAATCTTCCATAACAATAAATACTTCATTTCCTTTGCTTTCTATGGTATAGCAGTCAGGAACCCGGCATGTGTCATTGCATTTTGTTGAGTAATATTGATACCAGTTGCTTTCAACTTCGTATGATTTTACTTTTCGTAGATGTGACAAATTTGTATTCCAACCTCTTGGATGATTATTTTGAACAGGCAATTTAATATGTTTTGCAATCACTGAAGGTTGTTTTCCATCAATCACTTCAAGTCTCTTAATACTTCCATATCCACTCCAGAGACTTTGAATTTCTTCAACTTCAATGATGTCTTTTGCTTTTAATCCTTTTAATGTGATTTCTTTAAAATGATCGTTCATTATTATAAATTTTAGGCGAAAATATACGAATTAGCTAAAGATAGCAAGGTAATAATTGATAAAAGTTGTACCGTGTTGTGAATCAGGGAAATCGCCTTTGAAAATTGATGAGTTTTCGAATAAAACGTAAAAGCAATAGTTCGTTAAAGTGTGTTGTAAAATGCTGAATGTCAGAAAAATAAGTCAATAATTAATTTATTTAAACCCTTGATAGTCAGAATTTTAATGGTGAATTTTAACAACATCATTAAGGTTGACTATCAAGGGAGATAATATTTATAAAATATACATAGATAGAGTGTTATCAAAAATAGACTAGCTACGCAATAACTTTCCATTTATAGAAGGAATTCCTTCAGAGTTTGTAATGAAAAATGTATTTGCGAAGCAAGACACTAATTGTTTTAATTCATGCTTAATAACCTGAGTTCGATTAAAATTTTAGAATTCAGATTGACATAAAAGGCTGATATACAAGGCAAATTTTGCAGGACTAGCTCGATAAATTTAACGAAGTAGATCAGTTTTTTATGCAAAGCATGAGAGTTTCCGCTTAT